>JAJFVB010000168.1 GCA_021372055.1 Desulfobacteraceae bacterium
GCGGCTATCTCATTGCGCGTCTCCCGCGCACGGTCGGGATAGAGGATTATGTCGATGCGGTCTACTTCCCCGAAAAGCCCCATGAACTCCTGGAACGTGGCAATATCGGCGATTGCGATATTGCCCGCCTCCAAAGACGCCAGGCCGCCGGGGAGGAGTTCTCCCACGATGCGGAAGGAATCGCTTCGGGCAGCACTCTGGAGTCGTACAAAATCACCGGGGGAGAGCCCGTTTTTTTGAAGGAAGTTTCTCCCTGCCAGCAGGGTCTTCGGGGAGCGGAACAATTCTCCCCATTGCGAAAAAGCCTTTTTCCGATCACCCTGCTCTGATTTCCAGCTCCGGAAAGGGCGGTCGAGAATGGGATCTATGCCCACGAGGAGCAGCGGCGTATCGTCGCCTTCGTTCCGCACGTAGGCGGTGAGCAGGGCAGAGGCGGCGCGGACTCCGCCGACGCGCGACAAGACCGAGACAAGACCTTCGGGCACCCTCCCGCCGGGACGCGCCACGGTGAGATCGGCCTTGCCCGATATGGCGTCCACGCTGTTTGCAAACGCCTGAACCGAGGCGTTCGTGGCAAGCCTCACGCTCGTGAACACCGCAGCGCCCAGGCCGATTCCAAACAGGACTGCAAGCGTGCGCCACGGATGGTGACGGAATTGCCGGAAGCTGAACCAGACCCAGAGTCGGAAAAAGGCGCTCATCGACTCAACGCTCCACAATGGAGCCGTCGTGAAGCCGGATGCCTGCCGTTGCGAGATGATCGGCCAGAGTGCCGTGCGTCGCAATTATGACGGTGCGCCCGAGTTCCCGGTTCAGGACGCCGAGAAGCTCGATAACCGCGGTTCCGTTCCGGCTGTCCAGATTGCCGGTGGGCTCGTCGGCGATGATGATGGAAGGTTCGTTTATCAGCGCCCGTGCGATGGCCGTTCGCTGCATCTCCCCTCCCGAGAGTTGCGAAGGGAAATGGGGCGATCTCCTGGCCATTCCAAGCCAGTCCAGGAGCTCCACCGCCCTGCGGCGGACGCGTGGTCCCGGTTTTCCCGCAAGGAGCGCGGGAAGGCAGACGTTTTCGAGTACCGTAAGCGTGGGGAGGAGATTGAAGGACTGAAAGACTATGCCGATGGTATTCCGTCGAAACTCGGTGAGAAGACCGGGCGAGGCTGTTTCCAGATCGAGGCCGCCAACTCTGAGAGAGCCGTTGGTGGGACGGTCGAGGCCCGCCAGGAGGGAAAGAAGGGTGCTCTTCCCCGAACCGCTCTCCCCTTTTATCACGAGGAGTTCTCCGCTGCGGACCCGCAAATCGACATCCCGCACGCCGATTACCTCGCCGGTTCCCATCGGATAGAGGCGGCTCAGCTTTTCGGCGACAACCGCCATGGAGTTTTCTTCCGGGAGTGCATCGTCTTCCATGCGTCTTTACCAAAGGTTGTGGAATTGGCGGGCACACCGCGGGGGAGCAGAAAATCCAGGATCCCCCCGTTCCAGGGCGCTCGCACTCATGCGCCGGTTTCGTCCGCCGGCCTGCAAACGCCGCATCTCCTGCAGTTGCGGTCTCTCGGACATTCGGGACTGCTCTTCGTCTCAAACGCCCTCTGCAGTTCCTCCCATAGATAGCGCCGTGAGATTCCGTGTTCAATCACTTCCCACGGGAATTTCTCGTCCCTGCCCCGCTCGCGCATGATCCAGAAATCCGAATTGAGCTCGGCGTCGCGCATGGCCTCGCCCCACGAAAGGCCGTTTAAGGCAACCATTTCGAGGAATCGCGAAACCCTCCGGTCCCCGCGCGCGAGCAGCGCCTGCACGTAGGCCCACTTGGGAAGGTCGAAATGCACGCGGACGTTGGGCACCTTGCGCAGAGCCGTCTGAATCCATTTCGCCTTGTCCTTCAGTTCGCGCACACCGGCAAAGGGGACCCACTGAAAGGGCGTGAAGGGTTTGGGAACAAACGAATTCACGCTGAGCGTGATGTTGCCGAATCTTTTGTTTCCCCGGCTTATGGCCAGCACGTGGTGCCTGATCCCTTTCGCGAGATCCACGATCGCCTGCAGGTCTTCGATCGTTTCCGTCGGAAGCCCTATCATGAAGTAAAGCTTTATATTGAGAATCCCCTTCTGGGCGAGGATCTCCGATGCCCGATAGATTTGCTCTTCCGTGAGGTTTTTGTTGATGACCCGCCTCAGCCTCTCCGATCCCGCTTCGGGCGCTATCGCAACCGCCTGGTGATCGCTTGCCTCCAGGGCGGAAAGCATCTCGGGCGTAAGGGTATCGGCACGCAGCGAGGAAAACGAAAGCGAGTTTCCCCGTTCGATAAAAGCGTCGCAAAGATGGTGGATTGCGGGGTGGTCGGAAACCGCCGCGCTTACGAGCCCTATCCTGTCCGTATCCGGCCGGCTGTCTTCGGCAGCCGAAAGCAAGCGGTCCGCATCATGATAGCGTGCGGGCCGGTAGACGAATCCGGCCGCGCAGAAACGGCATCCCCGCCCGCAGCCCCTTCCGATCTCAAGGAGGAGCACGTTACTGAATTCGGTGTTCGGGGTGAGGATCGCGGTCCTGCAGGGTTCCGATTTGTCGAGTTCCGCGCGCCGTGCCGCCACGCGCTCGGGAACCCCGCTCCCCGCAACAGGGAGTATGGTCTTGAGCGCGCCGTCCGAATCGTACTCAGGCCGGTAGCAGGAAGGGACGTAAATTCCGGAAATTGAGCGGCCCAGCCTGCTCAGAAGCTCCGGACGCGGGATGTCCTCGTGGACGAATTCATTCCAGAAGGAGATGAAATCGGGAAGAAGCGATTCGGCCTCGCCCGCGAAGATAAAATCGAGAAACGGGGCCAGGGGTTCGGGATTGAGAAACAGGGCCACGCCGCCGCCGCAGACGAGCGGATGGGCCGACGTCCTGTTCTCGCCGCGAGCCGGTATGCCCGCCATGTCGAGCATCTGGAGGACGTTAACGTAATCGTTCTCATAGGGAACGGAGAATGCCACAAGGTGGAAATCGAGCAGCGGCTTCTGAGATTCGACCGAGAGAAGAGACCCCGGAGTCTTCCGGATGAGCCGCATATCCTCCGGCTCGGGATAAAACACCCGCTCGCACGCCACGCCGTCGAACCGGTTCAATGCCTCGTAGACGTAGTGGAATCCGAGATTCGACATCCCCACCGCATACCGGTTCGGGAAAGCCAGAGCGATCCGGGTCTTTGCGCCCCAATCCTTGAGGACGGTCCCCTTTTCCTGTTCGAGCCACTTTTGCTGGCGCTGCTTTATTTTCCAGAGCATCGAGATCCGTTCCAGAGAAAAATCCAATGATACCATAAATATATCATACGAAATTGCGTTCAAGATAAAACTAATGGAAAAAAGCGGGGGAAATGATTTCCCCCGCGCCCCCTCGGGATTTCCGTCACAGCCTTACGCGCACGCGCGTAAGGCCCGCCGCAAGCGCCAAAATGAGCAGCGCAGCTGCGTGTGGGGTGTGGGGAGCAAGCTCCCCACGGTCTTAAAGCCTGGCATCATCTTGAACGCTCATTGGTATCAGATCGGCGAGGAAAGCCCCGGCTCTCACCCCTCTTCCGTGAGAGTCAGATACTCCGCTATGGGAAGGATGGAAAGAGTCTCGTTCATCACGGTTCCATGCTCGACCGACTTGATCACCGCCTTGATCCGGGCCGCTTCGCTGGGGAATTCGGTGATGATCATATATTCGCCCCGGGACATGACGTAGTACGCGCTGAGCACTTTTCCTCCCGCCTTCTCCACCGCGCGTTTTCCCAGTTCGAAGCGTTCGCGGGATTTTCTGATTTCCTTGTTTCCCTCGGGGGTCATCTTGAGAAAGGACACATAGATCGGCATGGTGTACTCCTTCGGTTGAAAGGGCGTCGGCACGCAAGCAAAAAAGCTATCCGGCAAATACAGGCGAAGATGGTCACGAGTGTATTTCGGGCCGGCCGGTTTTGTCAAATTCCAAAAAGAGGGGATGAAGCCTCGCATTCGGCCGTGGCGACGGATGGAACCGGGAGAGAAATCAGGGAAACCGATACGGTTGGCGGTAGTCCTCGAATATTCGGGCCTCCGGACGAAGCCCCGAATATCTCACCCGGAGATCGGCCCCAAAACTAGCCGGTTGACTCCAATGGCTATTCTGGCATAATCACCTCCACCCAAATCTTGCAGGATTTTCCCCTCGATTCCCTTCCCAGGCGAAATGTGGCGGGACAGCTCGGTGTTTTGTTTTAATACAGGGGATCCAAAACCAGGACAGCCACGCTGGAAGTGGCAATCCTTCAGGAAACCGCGGATGGCTGAAAGATCCCGACCGAAGCACTCTTTCCTGATCGCCGGAACGCACAGCGGATGCGGCAAGACAACCGTATCGCTCGGCCTCATGGCAGCCTTTCGCGCGCGCGGGCTGAGGGTTCAGCCCTTCAAGGTCGGTCCCGATTTCATCGACCCCGGCCTTCACGCTCAGATCTCCGGGACGGAGTCGCGCAACCTAGACGGATGGATGCTCGGCAGGAGCTACAATACCGGCCTTTTCCGGCGTCTTCTGGAAGGCGCGGATCTTGGGATCGTCGAAGGCGTCATGGGGCTCTTCGACGGGTACGAGGGCGGTTCGGAATCAGGCAGCAGCGCGGAAATGGCAAAGTGGCTGGATATCCCCGCCGTTCTTGTGGTAGACGCACGCAGCATGGCAAGAAGCGCGGCAGCTCTTGTGCATGGTTTCACGAGTTTCGACCCCGCTTTGCGGATCTGCGGCGTGATTTTCAATAACATCGGGGGACCGGCGCATCTCGAATACCTTAAGGAGGCGCTCGGTTCAACTTTGCCCGGGACAGCCGTCATCGGCGGGATACCCCGTGAAGACCCGATCCGCATCCCCGAGCGCCACCTCGGGCTCGTTACGGCCGACGAGATGAAGCTCTCCGAATCGTATCGAGACCGGCTCGCCGGGCTTATCGAGCGGAACCTGGATGCGGACCTGCTTTTGAGTCTGACGCGGTATGGCGATGCGACCGGCCCGGCCGGGCAGGCAACCGCCGCCGAAGGTTCCGGACCGATTATCGGCGTGGCGAGGGATGCGGCGTTCTGCTTCTACTATCCCGACAACTTCGAACTACTCCGGTCGGCCGGGGCGCGGCTGAGGTTTTTTTCTCCGGTGGCCGGAGAGTCCATTCCGGGCGAGTGTTCGGGACTCTATCTAGGCGGGGGATACCCCGAGCTTTTCGCCGGGGCCATTTCCGAAAATTCCGGATTTCTCGGAGCCGTTCGGGACCTGGCATCGCGCGGTATGCCGATCTACGCGGAGTGCGGCGGTCTTATGAGTCTCGGGCGCTACATAGAATCCACCGACGGCAAGCGGTTCCCGATGGCCGGGGTGTTCCCGTTCGGGACCCGCATGCTCTCTCGCCGGAAGGCTCTGGGGTATACCGAAGTCGTTTTACGCCGTGAGTGTTTGCTGGGCGGTCCAGGACGAACGATCCGCGGACACGAGTTCCACTACTCCGAGATCGCCGGAGCGGGGGAGGATCCCGGAGTGCCGCTCGCATACGAACTGCGCGGGCGCAAGCACGAATCCGAGCGGCCGGAGGGTTTTCAGGCCGGATCCGTCCTTGCCAGCTACGTACACCTTCATTGGGGCAGCTGCCCGGAAGCGGCCGTGAGCTTCGTCGAGCATTGCGCCCGGTGGGAAAACGGTCTTTAAAGGACAAAAGATGTCGAGAGCCAGAGCACTCATGTTCCTGGGAACCGGTTCGGACGTGGGGAAGAGCATCCTCACCGCCGCTTTCTGCCGCATTCTCAGGAGACGGGGCTACAGGGTCGCGCCGTTTAAAGCTCAGAATATGGCGCTCAACTCCTTCATAACGCCCGGGGGCGGGGAGATGGGACGCGCTCAGGTGGTGCAGGCAGAGGCCGCGGGTATCGATCCGCACGTGGACATGAACCCCATCCTGCTCAAGCCCACGTCCGCGATGGGTTCCCAGGTCATAGTGCTTGGGCGCGCAATCGGGAATTATTCCGCCGCCGACTATTACGAATACAAGAAGAACCTTATCCCCGTTGTCAGGGAGAGCTTCGAAAGACTGGCCGCCAAGTACGACGTCATCGCCATGGAAGGCGCCGGAAGCGCGGTCGAACTCAACCTCAAAAAGCACGATCTTGTCAACATGGCGATGGCGGAGATGGCGGACGCCAGGTGCATCCTGGTCGGCGACATCGACCGGGGCGGGATTTTCGCGGCGCTGCTCGGCAGCTTCAGTCTGCTCGAACCTCACGAGCGGGAACGCATGATCGGATTCATCGTAAACAAGCTGCGGGGGGACCCCCGATTGTTCGCCGACGGCTCGGGAATCATCGAGTCACGGTCCGGGCTGCCGGTATTTGGCGTCGTGCCCTATTTCAACGACATCGCCCTGCCCGAGGAGGACAGCGTCGCCTTAAGCCGCCGCGCGGGCAAAAAGGATACGTTCCAGGACGCCGTCAGCATCGGAGTTGTCCGGCTTCCCTTCATATCGAACTATACGGATTTCGACAGCTTCGAGCAGGACCCGAGGGTTTCGCTTCTCTACTTCGACAACCCGGCCGAGATCTTCGGCTTCGATGCGCTCATCCTGCCCGGAAGCAAGAACACGATCGAAGACCTCGATGCCCTGCTGAAATCGGGAATGGCTGATGCGATCCGCGCTTATCACAAAACGGGCGGAACGGTCGTGGGCCTGTGCGGCGGCTACCAGATGATGGGCACCGTGGTCAGGGACCCGCACGGGGTGGAGAGCGCGCTCGAAAAAATTGCGGGGCTCGGCCTGCTCGATATGGAAACGGAGATGTACACCGACAAGGTGACCTCGCAGGTCGAGGCTTCCGTGATCGCCGGGTCGGGGGCTTTCGCGGGATGCGCGGACGTGATCTCGGGATATGAAATCCACATGGGCAGAAGCGTCTCATGCGGCGGCGCGGAACCGCTATTTCGCATAAATCGCCGGGACGGTCGGCCCGAAGATGCGCCCGACGGGCTCGCCAGACCGGATGGGACGGCCTGGGGCACGTACATGCACGGTATTTTCGACAATGACGGTCTTCGCAACATTTTCCTTGAGGACCTCGCGCGCAAATGCGGAAAGCTCCTCCCCTCCTCCTCCGGGTCTTTTTCCTACAGGCTGTGGAAGGACGAGCAGTACGACCTGCTTGCGGATCGCGTCGGGACTCACGTGGATGTGGACCGCATCCTGGACATTCTCTTGAAGGGGAACTAGACGATGTTTCTCCCCTGGCATCTTGCCGCCGCGTATGCGCTCGATCTGCTCCTTGGCGATCCGCGATGGCTGCCTCATCCGGTGCGCTGGATAGGACGGCTGATCTCCCGGGCTGACAGGCTCCTCTATGCCGCGTCCGCTTCACCCGCGCGGCTCCGCGCATCCGGCGCGCTGCTCTGGACCCTGGTCGTCCTAGTGGTCGCCTGCACGGCAAACGTTCTGATCGGACTCTCCCGGTTCGCGGCCCCCCTTGCAACCAATCTTCTTCTGATTTGGCTGGCCTACACGACCCTCGCCACGCGGAGCCTCCATCGGGAATCCTCGCTTGTCGCGACGGCCGTGGAACGGGGCGACCTCGATTCAGCCCAGGCAAAACTCTCCCGAATCGTGAGCCGGGACACGGCGGACCTGGAAGCACCCGACATCCTGCGCGCAGTCGTCGAAACGGTTTCGGAAAACATCTCCGACGGCATAGTCGCTCCGCTCTTCTACCTGGCGCTTTTCGGCCCGGTGGGCGCGCTCGTGTACAAAGCGGTGAACACGATGGATTCCATGCTCGGATACAAAAATGAGCGCTACCGCTATTTCGGCTGGTTCGCCGCGCGCGCCGACGACGTGGCGAACTGGATACCCGCGCGGATCAGCGGGTTGCTGCTCGTGGGAGCGGCGGCCTGTTCGGGACGGGACTGGCGATCGGCCATGAGGGTGATGCTGCGCGATGCGGGGAAAATGAAAAGCCCCAATGCGGGCTATCCCGAAGCGGCCGCGGCCGGGGCCCTTGGAGTGCAGCTTGGCGGGACCAACATCTACTTTGGCGAAGCCGTCGAAAAGCCAACCCTGGGAGACCCGCTCCGGCCCATTACACTCAAGACCCACAAGGACATGATCATGCTCATGTACCTGACCTCGGGTCTTGCGTTCTTCATGGCCCTGTGCGTTCTGTTCTCCAGGGCGACCTTGAACATGCTGTTCTGAAAGGCGAAAGACCCGCTTCGATTCACATCGGAAACGGATTGCGCCCGGAATTTCACCCTTATTTTGCCGACCAGGATCTGCTCATGACCATCATACACGGCGGAAACGTATACGAGCTTGCCGCTCGCTCCGGCTGCTCTCCCGACGACATCCTCGACTACAGCGCGAGCATCAATCCCCTGGGACCGCCTCCCGGCCTCAACGATCTGCTCGCATCACATTTCCACCGGCTCCAGCATTATCCCGACATAAGGAACAGCAGCCTTATAAACGCCCTTGCGGAATTCCACGGGATTTCGCCGGAATCCCTGGCCGTGGGAAACGGCTCAACCGAACTGATTTACTGGCTTCCCAAGGCACTCGGGACAAGGAAGGTCCTGGCGCTCATGCCGACTTTCGGAGAATACGCCAAGGCTTTCGAACTCCAGGGCTGCGAGGTCCGGAAGCTGCGATGCGGCCCGGCGCACAATTATCTGCCAACGAGGGCGCAACTGGAGGAAGCTTTCCTGGAACACCGGCCGGATACGATCCTTCTTACGCATCCCGGGAGCCCTTCGGGTTCGCTGCTCGATACGCAAGTCCGCGAATGGGTTGCGGAGCGGAGCGCGAGCGGGGACGTTCATATTATCGTTGACGAGGTCTTTGCCGATTTTTGCGAGCACGCTTCGTTTAAGGATCTCCTGGGCCGCGCCCGGAACCTGGTCCTGATTCGCTCACTCACGAAGTTCTACGGCCTGCCCGGATTGCGCATCGGATATGTCATGGCATCACCTCAAACAGCCGAAAGAATTCGGCAATCCCTTCCCCCATGGTCCGTCAACACCCTTGCGCAGGCGGCGGGAGCGTATTGTCTCAAGCAGGAGGACTACAGGCGGAGAACGCTTGATCTGGTAACGGCGGAAAGGAAGAACATGATCCGGGAACTCTCGGCGATCAAGGGGCTCTCGCCCTTTGCCGGGGAAGCCAATTACGTGCTGGTCGAAATGGAGCGTTCCCTGTCTCCCGCCGGGCGGCTGAGAGTGGATGTTTTCGATCGCGAGCGCATCCTCATCCGGGACTGCGGCTCGTTTGAAGGATTGGACGAATACCACTTCCGCGTTGCCGTTCGACTGCCGGAGCAGAACAGGCGGCTCATCGACGCCTTGAGGCAATGGACAAGGTACTGCGCCTGATTTTCGCTTTCAGTGATGGTGATGATCGTCTTTCAGGAAAAGCCTGTGGTATTCGTCGTCGCTTAAATGCTTGCGCATGAGTTCCGACATCAGGCTGAAACATTGCTCGATCTCGTCATCGGAAAGGCGAGGCACAATTTCGCGAAGAAATTCGTCATCGGAGAACTTCTGCAGGTAAATCTTGAGGGACATCTCGTCCACTTCCCTCGAAAGCCCGAAAGCTACCATTCCGTCGTATTCTTCCACAATCGTGTGCTTGTGCTTGGGCATTCTTCTTTCCTCCATGACATGGAACAGGCTGCTTCGTGCGGTCACAAACCGAAACGGGGCATAAACATGCGTTTAGCCGAAAGACTAGCGGATTTCCGGGCTCGCCGGTGGCAACTGCTACGGCACGGAAAGGAGGAGAGTATACTCCAAGTCGCGATGAGGCGGGAAATGTTTTCGGAGCACGGACAACGGGCTTCATAGCCGGCTCGACCGGGACCCGGCAGTGCGGCTAAGCGCCAATAAGCCGTGGGGAGGTTGCTCCTCATTTTGGCGCAAGCGCCAAATCGCCCAGCCTACGCGCGTGCGCGTCGGCTGGGCCAGAAATCCCGAGGGGGCGCGGGGGAAATCATTTCCCCCGCTCTTTTCCATGAGTTCTATCTTGAAGCCGGCCGCAGTTGGAGGGCCTATCGCCTTCCACCGCCGCCGAAACCGCCGCCGCCACCACCGGAGGGTCCTCCACCGCCACGGGGAACAGCCATTGCACCGCCACCGCCACCTCCTCCGCCACCGCGAGGAGCCGACATCATCGGAGCCCCACCACCACGGGGAGCACCGCTAAACCCGCCGCCGCGAGGAGCCGACGTCACGGCTCCACCGCGCGGGCCGCTGTAGCCGCTCCGGGGAGCGGACTGCATCGACGATCCTCTGGAGCTTCCGGAAAATCCGCTGCCGCCTGACCGGCCCTGATAGGACGGCGCGGCACTGCGGCCCTGGAAGCCCTGCCTTCCGGAAGGCGAGGTCGCGCGGAACTGCTGAGAGGTACCGGGGGCCGTGCTCATGCCGCTCCTCGGGCTCTGAACGCTGCGGCCGGAAATATCAGAATCCCTCGATGATCTGCCCGATCCGGTGAAACCGGCTGGAGATCTCGAAGTCTGCTGCCTTCCCGTCGAGAACTGCTGAGACCGGGTTCCGGCCGCGCCGGTCCCCTGCAGCGTCTGGTTTCTACCGGACCTGGCCGCGGCGCCCGCACCCCTTCCGCTCTGAACCGCTCCCAACCGAGAGGTCGTGGAAGGCTGGACCGTTCTCGGACTTCCAACCAGGGCACGAGATCCGCCCGCCGTCCCGCTTGAAATTCCGGGTGTCGCCACCTGCGCGCCGGCAGTCGGCCGGCCCGTCCTTGCCGTACTGGCCTGTTGCTGGATGGTCCTGCCGTTCACACGATCGGAAACCTGGCTGAAACGCGCCGCATTCCTGTCGACCCGTGCCGTCACGGTCGAATCGGGCCGCGTCGTCGGAGTCCTGTTCGTGAAATTGAACCGGTCCCTGGAATTACCCACGCTCCCGAGCATCTGATTGTTCACGACCGGAGATGTCCTGAACTGGTTTCTCAGAGCAGCCCTGTCCGCCGGAGTGGCGAGCCCGGCATAATTGTTCCGAGTGAAATCGCCATGCCGGATAACCCTGGCGTGGTCGAAATTATGGAATCTCGCGTAATCGTAATGGTGATGGCGGTCTCCTCTCCAGGGAAAACCCCAAGGCCCCCACCATCGGTGTGCATAGTACGGCTCCCAGGGAAGAAGGGGGAACCACCCGATACTCACGTCCGAATAGAGCCAGCCGACCCTTCCCGGATACCAGGAAAAACCGATCCCCCAATAGGGTACGCCAAACCCCACGGAAACGACCGGAGGAGCCCAGTACCAATAATCGTTGGCCTGGAACCAATATCCGTAATGGCTGGTGGTATACCCCCAGGGTTCGTACGGAATCCAGGTGTAATCCCCGTACCAGTCCGTCCACCGCCCGACGGTGTAAGGAGCCCATCCGGAATCGACATAGGTGGGCCGCCATACCTGACGGTACTGACCTTCATAGTAGACCCGGTCCCAACGGCCGTTTTCGTCCAATACCCTCGCGTCTTCGCGGATGCCCTCGGGCAGATATCTCACGGATTCGCCCTTGGTTTCGATGTTCTTGGCGAGTACGGTATCACGGGAGATGTTCCAGTCGTCCCATTGGCTGTCGACTTTTCCGTCACCGGCGCTTGTCTGCTTATTATCGGCCAGGATGGACATGGCGCCCGGCGTCAGGTCGTAGCGGGTACCGTCCGTATCGTGAACGAAATCCACATTTCCCCTCAGGGCAATAATCTCTACCGATTGATCCCCGACGTAGACATCGAAGGCCGATCCGGGCTCACCCAACGCATACCCGAAAGGTGTCGTGGCCTTGAGGACGGTCTTGTCGTTACGGCCTATGAAACGCGCCATTCCGGATGCCACATCGACTTCGGTGGCATCGCTTTTCAGCGCGATGACCTGCACCTGGGAATTCGCCCCGATTCTCATCCACGTCCCGTTGGGAATCAAAAACTCCGCCTTGCTGTTTTCACCCGAATAGAGCGCGTCTTCGAGACCGAATGGAGAATCCTTCACGGCGACCACCCAGTCCTTTTGTTCGGGCACGTAGCGGAGTATTTCACCCTCCGCGAGTGAAAGGCGCCCGACAATTACGCCCTCCTTGGCCTCCTTTTGCTGCCGGGGCTGACCGGGACTCTGGGGCCGCGCTGACCAGGCCGCGGGCGCAGCCAGGCAAACCAACAGAAAACCCAGCAAGAATTCCTTTCCTAAGTTTCTCATCTCACACCTCCTGGTGCAACCAAACGAACTTGCGGCCAGAGCCGCTGGATTGCTTTCCCCCGGCCGTTATATTCTTATTGATAATACCAACTTAATACTTGCTTACCGTCATAGACGGGCATTTCACGGGAATAGTCTACATTCTCCCCCAAATTCCATCTCGAGGCCAATAGAAATGACGGATGGCGCAAAGCGCCTTATAATGGAGGCAATGAAGTCTCTCGCGTTGTCTCAACTCTTTGGAGGTCCGCACATGCTAAAGGCCAAAGACATCATGTCAAAAGAAGTGGTGAGCGTTTCTCCGGACATGGAAGTGACGGCGGTGGCAAGACTGCTTCTCGAAAGACACTTCAACGGAGTGCCGGTCGTCGACGAGTCGGGAAAGCTGCTGGGGATTATCTGCCAGAGCGATCTCGTGGCGGAGCAGAAAAAGCTGCCGATTCCCTCCTTCTTCACTCTGCTCGACACCTTCATCCCGCTATTTTCACAGACCGAAAGAGAAAAGGACCTCCAGAAGATTGCGGCCGTCAAGGCACGCCAGGCTATGACTCAGGATCCTCTCACCGTAGGTCCGGAAACCATTCTGGAGGAGATAGCCTCCATTATGGTGAACAAGCACTGCCACACAATTCCCGTGGTCCGCGACGGAAAGCTCGTGGGGATTATCGGCAAGGAAGACGTTCTGAGAACGCTCCTGTCTCAGAGCCAGTAAAACCAGGAAGGCAAGTCGGGATCAGATTGCGGCGCCAAAGAAAAACCGGTTCTCCACAGCAGTGGAAAACCGGTTTTTCAAACAGCCGATGGGATGCGGGGATCAGTGATCCGATGCGGCCCGCGAGGTGCTGGCCTTTCCCATAACAAACAGGCTAAAGTAGGAGTTTTTGGGATCGTTTGTCAGGACGAGCGCCGATTTCTTGGACTCGCCGGTACAGCCTTTCGGATTGAGCTTCACAGTGATGCGTCCCTGCCCTCCGGGCGGGATTACCCTGTCAAAATGGGCAGCCGTGCTGCCTCAGCCGGGAAGCACTTTTTTGATCTCCAGGGGCGCCGTTCCGGCATTCTTCACCATGAAGTCGTGCGCGTATTCCCGCCCATCGATCAACTCACCGAAATTCCAACTCGTTTCGGACATCTGCACAACCGGGACTTGCGGATTTGCCGTTTGTGCCTGCAGCGCGCCGGCCAGAGCCAGCACAAAAAACACCACGAAAAACAGCCTTGCCACTTTCATTCACGACCTCCTTGAGAAATCAACCTGCTCCGCTCTCAGTTACGAGAATATGCAACCAGAATGCCACGTTTCAGACCGCGACACAATGGAAATAGAAGGCAACGACGGTTCCAGCGCATACGGGGAAAACCCTAGGCTATCGCTCTTTCCTGAGCACCGCGAGAATGCCGAAAAACTTGTGTTCGAGGCTTGCGACCGGGGTGAAACCCGTAAGGTCGAGGGCCTGCTTCAGCTCCGGACTCCGGAACCTGTTTTCGGCAGGGTGCAGGAGAATATGCTTCGTAAGGATGTTCTGATACAGGGGGGGGTAAATCTCTTCGAGGAAATAAACGCCGCCGGGCTTTATGACGCGTCCGATCTCAGAGAGCGCGCCCTGCCAGGCAGGCACATGATGGAGTACTCCAAACCCGAAAACCGCATCGAAGACCCCGTCGGGGTGCGGCAAATGGAGAGCGTCAGCCGTCAAAAAAGCGACGCCGCGCGCCTCCTCCGGCGCAAGGTATTTCATCGCCCTGCGGATCATCATAAAATCGAGGTCGGATGCGCACATCACCGAAGGGGAAAACTCCTTGCGGATGATCGAAGCACCGGCACCCCTTCCGCAGCCGATTTCGAGGAACACGCCTCCCGGGGGAAGCGGCATGCGCTTCCTCATCCACCCGATCTCGATTCGCTGCTGGAAAACCCTCGAGGGATTATTGACCACCAGCAACTCTGCCCAGTTGAGTTTCATCGAATCAGCCGGTTTTCCTGCCCAGGTGGACAACTGCAATGCCGTCGGTCAGCCTTCGGTATCGTACTCCGGAAAAACCGATTCCCTCGAGTATTCCTCTCAGACGGTCCGGATCCGGAAAGAGCCGTATGGATTCGGGGAGGTACGTATACGCCGGCCGGCAGTTGGCGAAGACCCGACCCAGAAGGGGCATGACATGGAAGGAGTAAAAATCGTAGAGGCTGCGAAACCACGGAGTGACGGGCTCGGAGAACTCCAGGCACATAAACGTGCCGCCGGGCCTCAACACCCTGTGCATCTCGCGGAAGCCGTTTTCGAAATGCGTGAGGTTGCGAATACCGAAACCGACCATCGCGGCGTCGAAAGAATCATCGGGAAGCGCAATGCTCTCTGCATCGCCCTGGACCCAGGAGACAATCCCTCCATGAGGCGAGGCGTAGGTTTTCGGCCTGCCCGCGTCCATCATTTCCCAGTTGATATCGTAGAGGACGATCCCGCCCGAAGGCCCGACCCTCTCGGCCGCCATGCGCGACAGATCGCCGGTCCCCCCGCATACGTCCAGGACCCTGTCGCCCTCGCGCAGACCCATCATCCCGACCGCAATCCTCTTCCACTGGTAGTGGATGCCGAGGCTGAGCAGCGTGTTCATCGCGTCATACTTTCGCGCAACGCTGCTGAAATGCCGACGGACCCATTCTTCCTTATCCCTTTCGGGAATTGTAAGGAAACCGAAATGGGTCATCTTTTCGGCATCGGAGATTTGTGGTCTTGGCGTTTTCAACCGGCAGGGCTCTCGGGCTAACCGCAAGGGCGGCATGGAAGAGACACGAAACCAGAAGCGCTCACACGGGCTTGATTACGAGCCCGGACCGGATGCAGCGTGTGCAGGCGCGAACCCTTTTGACCGTTCCGTCCGGACGGACATGGCGAACCTGCTGAAGATTGGGAAACCAGATGCGCTTTGTCTTGTTGTTTGCGTGGCTGACGTTGTTCCCGACATGGGGCGTCTTGCCGCAGAACTCACAAATCCTGCTCATGATCCATATTCCTTTCGGCAAACTGCGAGCTCGGGGAGCCCGGATTTAAAGATCGAATTTATTTTTATAGCAGAAACGGCGCCGGTTAACAACCCTATTTGTATAGCACAGTGCTATCACCTACAGGCTTAACGCACCGCACCTGCATCCCGCGCGCGAGCCGGCCGCGAGGCAGCGCCCCCCCCCCGAAAAACCGCTCAATCATAATGCCCGGATGCAGGATTTCAAGCGTTTCATTTCAGCCGGGGTAAATTTCCCGTCCCTGTAGAAGATGTCCTGGAATTCAGACACGAATTGCGAGGCCCTTTGCATGAGATGCGGATCGGATATCCTGCCGACGAATTCTTCCAATCCTTCCCCCGATTCCCTCCTGAACCCCCGCTTGCCCAAACGGCGCGCAAACCCGGCCATAAGGATTTCTTCGGGGCGTCTTCGGCGGCGGTTCAGCCACCAAATCGCGAGCGCCAAAAGAACGAGTACCGGAAGCACCGGGGAATACCCGCCCAGTTTCCTCCCCACCTCCCGCAAGTCCGGCAGGGGATTCCGGATTTCCTTTTTCACCTTGCGCCAGAGCGACCACTGGGTGCTGAGATCGTAGCTGATAATGAATTTATCCCAATAGTAATTGAAGGTATCAAGGAGCAGCTTGATCCGGAGAACCCCGCGGTTTTCACCCGCGCCCGGCGGCAAGCCAACGGGGGTCGGATCGAACCTGACCCAGGCGGAGCCGTTATAGGCTTCGACCCATACGTGCGCGTTTTTCTGGAGCACGAGGTAATAGCCTCCGGCATCGTTGTAATCCCCCCCACGGTACCCCGCCACAAGCCGGGAAGGCACTCCGGCCGCCCGCAGCATCGCTCCCAAGGCGGAGGCGAAGTACTCGCAGTTGCCGCGTTTCTTATCCAGAAGGAACTCCTCGAGGGGCGATCCGGGGCCGGGAAGGTTTTCGAGGGAATACTCGAACTCCTCCGAGCGAAGGAAACGCAGGAGGTTTCGCGCCGCGTCGAAACTGCCCGCCTCCGGGACAAGATCCTTTACGAGCGCCAGGATACGGGGGGAAAAATCCGGGGGAAGTTCAAGGTATTTGTCGCGGTCGATGGGGTCTTCGGAAACGGACGGGGTTGTAACCGACACCGCACGGTAGCGAATCCGCGCATTGACATCCTCGGCCCACACGAGCATCTGCCTCCAGCGCCTGATCCTTTCCGGATAGATCGCAACGGGACGGTCCAGGGCGAAAAAGTACCGGTGGGAGGACGGTTCCAGGTAAATCGTCTGCGATATCGTCTTTCCCGCGACTCCGGGTTTGTCTCTCAACTTCCGGGGCGCCGGACCGCGTTTCCAGGAAGCCCCGTCGAAACGGTCCAGTTCGATGCCCCGCCAATAGAGATCCTGCTCCCTGACCGGGTCCATTTCCGCGCGAAAGGCCGGAGCGGAATCCTCCTGGATCTCCGCCACATCCCCGAGCGAGATGGAATCGCTGAAACCCGACTTCGCCACCCCCGCCTTATTCCAGAAGGTGAAGAGAGGAAAATCCGTTCGCGGCAGCAAGATGAAAAGAAGAGCGCTGAGCGGGAGCGAAATGGCGCAGATGAGCAGAGATTGCCGGAGAAGCTGCGCGGCATGGACCGGCCGCAGCAGGATTTCCCTGTCGGCCGCAAAACATGCAAGCAGCATCATGGCCAGAGTGCTCAGGAAAAAGAGCGGCACGAAAAACAGGAGGAATCCTATGCTGAAAGATACGAGGGCCGATCCGATGAGAAGAAAGGTGCACAGGAGGAAGACCTGGAGATAGTCACGGGATTTCTTGTTCTCGAGGAGCTTGATTCCCAGGAGCAGCACGAGTCCTTCCAGAACGGGCTCGACGAGAGAATCGGGGCCGATCCGCAGGGCGGAGGGCACGAGCGCAAGCACCGAAAACAGGTTCAGGCACCAGCGGGGAACGATGGCCGGCTTCCGGAAATCGATCAGAGCGGCCACGGCCGCAAGAGCGCAAAAGCCCGCGACATAGACGCTCCCGATGTGCCGCACGACGGCTGCGAAGGCGCTCAGGGCGCAGAGGTAGGTCGTGATCTTGATTAGCGTCTCAACTCTGACCATAGAGCGCAAGCCTTGTCAGGATCTCCCGTTTGTGCGAGGCCGAAATGTCCGGCTCAAGCGTTTCGCCCTGGATCTTGATGCCGACCGGAACGCGCGAGCGGATATAATTGATCACCGCATAGGCGGTACAGGAAAGCACCGTTTCCAGGCTCCCCTTCTCCATCCCGTCAAAGTCGATTGTAACCCGGGTGCGTTCAATGGCGGAGAGTTCCTTGACTTTCAATT
Source organism: Desulfobacteraceae bacterium (assembly GCA_021372055.1). GTDB lineage: Bacteria > Desulfobacterota > Syntrophobacteria > Syntrophobacterales > Syntrophobacteraceae > SbD1. The sequence goes on from JAJFVB010000168.1 coordinate 17,563, forward strand.
TGCCGGTCTTCGCCGTGGCTTTCCAGTTGATGTACCGCGGATGGTCTCCGGCCACATAATCGCGGATCGAGAGAATGTCGGAATCATATCCCGGCCGGTTCAGGTCTTTTTCCCCCCGGAGCTTGTCTCCGCTGTCCCGCAGAGCCGAAAGAGAGCACGGCAGGGGTTTGGGGTAGACAATCACCCGGGCTTTCTTCCCGATGTGGCGAAATCTTTCGAAAAAATTGAACGGATAATTCGAGGATACCGTAAGCCCGCTTATCTCCGCGGTCCCCCTTCGCTCGAAGGTGAGCGCGATTTTCCCCGTTGCGCTCGACCCGGCTCCGATAAACGGAAAGAAGCACTTGCCGCCGGACGCTTCGACCGTAATGAGAAACAGCGGCATGCGCTTTCCCCGGTTCCGGACGCGGATTTCCGCCAGTGCCTCCGTCCGCGCGAAGAACTCTTCGGGAAACAGCAACTCGGCGTCCGCATTGAAAAGGTTTCGTTTTCCGAAGATGCCCGAGAGGAGCATGTAGCTGAGGAGCGCCGAAGTTATGATATAGACGAGATTGTTCCCGGTGTTCACGGCGGAGAAGCCAATAAAAATGGTAACCAGTATGAAGATCCAGCCGGTTCTGTTTATGCGTATTACGCCGGAACGGGCACGTCTTTCAGGAGCGATCGGACTATCTCCTTTTTGTTGGCGTTCTCGTATTCCTCGCGGAAGAGCACGCGATGGCTGATGACGTACTCAGCGATTTCCTTGACGTTTTCCGGGATCACGTAATCCTTGCCGGACAGATAAGCCGTGGCCTTGGCGGTGCTCATGAGCGCGAGGGCTCCGCGCGTTGAAAGACCCGCCGAAAGATATGCGCAGCTTCGGGTGGCGTCGATGATGTTAAGAAGGTACTCCAGGATCGCCTCGGAGAGATAAATGCCGTTTCGGATCCCCTCCTGTATGGCGAGCACTTCTTCTTCGTTCATGAAAGGCCGGATCGCATAGATCTCGCGCCTTTTGCTCCCGCCCCTCAGGATTTCTTTTTCGGCAAGCCTCGAGGGGTAGCCGACGCTTATTTTCATCATGAACCGGTCGAGCTGGGATTCGGGGAGGGGAAAAGTCCCGAACTGTTCCGAGGGATTCTGCGTCGCAATGACGAAAAAAGGGGACGGGACGTCGTAGGTGCGGCCTTCGATGGTCACCTGCTTTTCCCCCATGGCTTCGAGCAGCGCGCTCTGGGTCTTTGGGGTCGCCCGGTTGAGCTCGTCCACCAGCACCACGTGATTGAAGATCGGTCCGGGCTTGAACTCGAATGCGTTCGTATTCTTGTCGTAGACTGAAACGCCGGTAATGTCCGAAGGAAGCAGATCGCTCGTGCACTGGATTCTGCCGAAGGAAAGGCCGAGCACCTTGGCGATGGCGACCGCCATCGTCGTTTTGCCCAGGCCGGGCAGGTCTTCTATGAGCAGGTGACCCCGGGAGAAAAAACAGATCAGGGCAAGCCGCAACGCACCTTCTTTCCCGTGCAGATAGTCGGAAAGAAATCCGATGGCGCCTTCGATCTTGCTCTTCCGATCGTCCATAATTCGCAATTCAGGGGTGGAGGCTTCTTCCGGTCGCACCGCACTTCCGGCCTGGATGATCGCATCCCCTTCGGACCGGGCAGGGCCGGTTCTATCTCATGATGATATGGACCGCCTCGGCCCCCTGCTCCCTCGGAACGATGTCACCGATGACGTGAACTCCAAGCTGCATGCCATCAAGGAAGGAGACGACATCCTCGGCCTCCTCCGGTTCCACCATTATGACAAATCCGATTCCGTTATTGAAAACATGGTTCATCTCTTCGCTCGAGACCTCGCCCTTTTCGCGCAGGAAGCCAAACACGGGAGCCTCCTTCCAGCTTGCTTCCCGTATCACCGCCCGGCAGGCCTTCGGAAGGATCCTTTCGATGTTGTCGTAGAGGCCCCCGCCGGTGATGTGAGCCATCCCGTGAATGCGGTGCTTGCGCATGAGGTTGAGAATCGGTTCGACATAGATCCGGGTGGGTTCGAGCAGTTCCTCGGCAACCGTGCGGCCCAGCTCTTCGACGAAGGAGTCGGGTCTCAGGCCCAGATTATCGAAGAAAATCCGCCTTGCGAGGCTGTAGCCGTTTGAATGCAGGCCGCTTGAGGCCAGGCCGATGATGCGGTGACCCACCCTGACCGTCGAGCCGTCGATGATTTGCGAGTTATCGACAATGCCCACCGCAAATCCCGCCATGTCGTATTCGCCCGCCTGGTAGAACCCGGGCATTTCGGCGGTCTCGCCTCCGATAAGGGCGCAACCCGCCTGCCTGCATCCGGCGGCAATGCCGCTCACGAGCTTTTCGACGACTTCCAGATCGATGCGCCCCAGCGCCAGGTAATCCAGAAAGAACAACGGCCGGGCGCCTTGCACGACGATGTCGTTTACGCACATTGCAACCAGATCGATCCCGACCGTATCGTGCCTGTCGGCCATGAAGGCAACCTTGAGCTTGGTGCCGACCCCGTCCGTCGAGGATACAAGGACAGGTTGCTTCATGTCCCGGCAGTTCAACGAGAACAGCCCTCCGAAGCCTCCGATGTCGGTAATCACACCGCTCCGGAACGTTGAACGTACGATGGGCTTCAGACGGTGGACCAGCGCATTGGCTGAGTCGAGATCAACTCCCGCTTCTTTGTAGAGGTTTCCTGACATGAGATTTTCTGCCCTTGAAAATGGGATGGGATAAAGTTCGGTCGCTTCCTGAATCCCGGCGCTGCCCGGAGTCGGCTCGCACAGGCACGGTTCAAATCACTCCGCGAAGATGGAAATATACCATTTGTCCGTCGTTTTACAATCACTTTGCCCAAAAGTGGGCTCCGGGCCGCGAAGCCAGACATTGCCAAACCCTGAAATCCTGTGCTAAAGGAAAATCCAACCCGGAGGTTTGGGATGAGTCGATTCAGAAGGGCCGCCCTCGCAGGCCTCGGATTTCTGCTGTTCCTCTTTTACCTCTCGACGGCCGCCGCGATGCTCGGAGCCCTGCATTTCTGGCTCTTCCAGCGGACGCCGGGAATGCCGGCGTTCGAAACGCGGCAGTTTTTCATTCAGCCCAAGACCAGCGCCTACGGTGTTGCAAGACTACTCGAATCTCAGGGGGTGGTGCGCGACGCCCGCGAGTTCTACGTCCTGGCATGGCTCGGCAAATCTCTCCAGCGGATGCAGGCGGGCGAGTATCTTTTCTCCACCATGGCCACTCCCGCACAGGTGCTCGAGCAGCTTGTCAGCGGCAGGGTCGTTATTCACACGGCCACCCTCCCGGAGGGTTCGACCATATGGGACGTGGCCAGAATCCTCGAGCAAAAGGACCTCGCATCCAAAACGGAGTTCCTTGAAGTGGTGAGCAACCGGGAGTTCATCCGCTCCCTGGGACTCAAGTCCAAGACCCTGGAGGGCTTTCTCTTTCCGGAAACCTACCATTTCAAAAAACCCGTCTCCGGCGCTCTGATCGCCAAAGCCATGGTCCAGCAGTTCCGGAGCCACCTTCCCCAGGATTGGGAGACTCGCCTGAAGGAAGTAGGCCGGCCTCTGGACGATGTGATCATCCTGGCCTCGATGATCGAAAAGGAGGCCGTGATCGACTCGGAGCGGCCTATCATAGCCGGCGTGTTCTATAATCGCCTCAGGATCAACATGCCGCTTCAAAGCGACCCCACGGCCGTCTACGACATTCCGAACTTCTCGGGACCGGTCACGGCGGCGCACCTGACCAGGCAGAGTCCCTATAATACCTATCAGATCAAAGGCCTTCCTCCCGGCCCGATCTGCAATCCCGGGGCAAGGTCCATATCCGCGGCCCTCAACCCGCAAAAGGTTCCTTATATATACTTCGTGAGCAACAACGACGGCAGCCACCAGTTTTCCGTAACTGCCGAAGAGCACCGCAAGGCGGTCTCCCGCTACTACGATCTGAAGCGAAAGGCGGCGGCATCCGGTGAGGCCCAAAGCGGCCCGGCGGGCCAGACGGCCGCCGAAGGAAATCCCCGGGCAGCGCCTGAAGAGACAAGCCCCCCGCCGGCCCCCGAGGTAACCGGTGCGGATACGGAATCAAAGCCCGCGGCGCAGCCCGAAAATGGTTCCCGAAATGGTGCCCGGGAGATCAAGCATTAGCGTTGCCCTCGGGCACACCTTATATGTACGCGGTTTGGCGTCATGAGGGCGCCGCCCCGAATTGGCTTTTATTCAACCTGAAAACCGGGAACAGAAGACATGCCCATAATTGCCTCCGTCATATTCGCCGCGGGGAAGGGAAGCCGCATGACCGGCTACGCCGGGAACAAGACCCTCCTTCCGCTCCTTCCGGACCGGTCCGTTTTTGAAGGCTCAAGGCCCCTGCTGCAGGAGGTGATCGAAAACCTGCCGCCCGGCCCCAAGTGCATCGTCGTGAACCACTGCGCCGGGGAAGTGGAGAGCGCTTTCAGGCAAACCGGAGCCGTTTTCGTCCTCCAGAAGGAGACCAACGGCACCGGCGGTGCGCTCCTTGCCGCCCGGGACTTTCTCACCGGAACCGATGCCGACTCCGTGATCATCACCATGGGGGACGTTCCGCTCATCCGGCCCGAAACCTACCGGGGGCTGCTCGGAATGCTCGATCGATGCGACATGGCCATTCTGGGATTCGAACCCGCGAACAGGGCTCAGTACGGAATGCTGCACATGGACGGCGAACGCGTGGCCGGGATCGTCGAATGGAAGTACTGGAAAGAATACAAAGGCAAAGAACTCGAACGGCTCCGTTACTGCAATGCGGGGGTGTATGCGGCAAAGCGCGGGATCCTGCTCAAGTACCTGCTGCGCCTCGGGGAGCGGCCGCACAAAGTCGTCAAATCCCGTAACGGCGAGATGGTGACGATTTCGGAGTATTTCCTGACGGACCTTGCCGAAATGATGCATGAGGACGGATTGTTTGTCGGGATGGCCCCGGCCTCCGAAAGCGAGGTAACCGGCGTGGACACGCCCGAAAACCTCGCGGCCGTCCAAAAGATTTATACAAAACGCCTGGGGCTCAAACCCTGACGGAAATTCAAAACACCGGAAGTCACGCAACACGGGGGGTACCATGAAGCAGGCCTATGTGCACGGCTATGACCCGAAAGAGAGCATAAGGCTCCAGGACCAGGCGTCGACCCTTATGGAACTGCTGCACGGCGACACCACTTTTCCGCCCGGCAGCACTGTACTCGAGGCCGGTTGCGGGGTCGGGGCTCAGACGGTGATACTTGCCCGGAAGAGCCCCGGGGCGCTCATCACCGCCGTCGACATATCGCCTTCCTCCCTTGCCGACGCCGCGCGGACGGTCGAGGCGGCCGGGATAACCAACGTCGCCCTGCGGGAGGGCGATATCTTCCGCCTCCCCTTTCCTCCCGCCTCTTTCGATCACGTTTTCCTCTGTTTCGTTCTCGAACATCTCCCCGATCCCGTCGGGGCCCTGAATTCCCTGAAGGGGATGATCAAGCCCGGCGGAACGATCACGGCCATCGAAGGCGATCACGGCTCCGTCTATTTCCATCCGGAAAGCGCCGAAGCGCGCGAAGCGATCGCCTGCCAGATCCTCCTGCAGAAGAAGGCGGGCGGCAACGCCCTCATCGGGCGGGAGCTCTACCCGCTTCTCACGAAAGCGGGGTATTCGGACTGCCGCGTTTCCCCCCGCATGGTCTACGTGGATGCGAGCAGGCCCCAACTTGTCGAGGGGTTTACCAGAAACACTTTCACGGCCATGATCGAAGGGGTGAGGGATAAGGCGCTGGCTGCCGGGATGATCCGTCAGGAGACCTTCGACAGGGGGATTTCCGACCTCTACCGCACGACCGAAAACGACGGCGTTTTCTGCTATACTTTCTTCAAGGCCGTCGCCCTTGCCTGATGCCAAAGAGCGGGGGAATGATTCTCCCGCAGCGCAAAAATGAGCCGCGCAGCGGCGTGGGGATGTGGGGGGCGAGTTCCCCACGCTTTTCAAAAGCGTTCCCTGGTGCATTCTGGAACGCAGCCGATATCAGGCCCTCTTCAGCTTCGGCAGGCCTTCCCACCGGTTTTTCTTTTCACCGCTGACGAGTTCCGTGCCCTCGCCGGGAAAGACCGCGCGATCCTCCGGGGGGGTTGGCCGGAGCACGGCCGGCCACTTCGCGGGATCCGGTTCGGGGCCCTCCAGCGCCGCCGGGACGGGCGAGGAGTCCACGAGCTTCGGATCGAGACCGATGTCGATGCCCTCCACCACGGCGGTGAACTCGATCGGTATCCCGTTCGGATCGAACGCATAGACCGAATGGATGATGCCGTGATCGATCGGGTCGGAGGCCCAAAAACCCGCGGCTTCGAGCTTGTCCTTGACCTCCCAGAGCATTTCGTCGTTTTCCACCCGAAAGGATACGTGATCGAATACGAGGGGTCCCGAGAACGGATAGCCGTGGTCTTTTTCCGGGACCGGTTCAACGCCGGGCCATTCGAAAAAAACGACGTAATTGTCGGGCGACATTTCGAAGAAATAGAACTTGTAGCCCTTTTTCCCCAGCCCGGCGACCAGGCGCAGGCCAAGCAGGTCCCTCCAGAACCGGATCGTACCGTTCATGTCGCGGGTTGCCATTGCGAGGTGATGGACGCCCTTGATTCGGACCATCGTCAGACTCCCTTTGAGAGGTGCGCGTCAGAAATTTCAGAAAATGTGCCGATTATAACAGAAAGGGGGAGGCCGAAGCAACGCGCAGGCCCGGGAGGTGCCGGAGGGTCTCAGGCGGCCCAATGATTGTGAAATTCCTTTGTTTTTGGCATTATGCAAAATGTATTGTGCACATTCAATTTACACGATTAGCTGTTGAAATCGCCCGGGAATCATGGTATTTCAAACTTTCGTGTAAAACCGAACCAGGGTACCGGCGCTTGACATCCTAATCTTGACGTGATTATTTTGACGCTGTTTCATGCCGGGAGAACAACTGGACTTTCTCCCCCCGCGCTCATCCGAAGACCTTGCTCTGGCGTAATACACAAACCCGATAAGAAGTATTCAATATTTAGCCGTATAGCACGTTCAACCGGCGTTTCCATATTACAAGCCACTCCGTATCAGAAGCTATGGAACGCACAAAAGCGGGCGGAAACGGTTTACCCGGACCTGCCGCGGCAGGCCAACCGTTTCCAGGGTGTCCTAATGAGCATTGAATCCATCTTATTGCACAAGAAGAAACTTTTCCTTCAAACATGGCTGGAACTCCTTCTTTCGGGCTATCCCCCCGAAACGGTGAGGCTGCTCAAAAAGGAGACCAATCAGTTCGCAAACCCTGTCGGGCATGCCTTTTCTTCCGCGATGGACCAGGTGTGCGCTGAATTCCTCCAGGACAACGACCCGCAGAAGATGGCCCCCCTGCTCGACAGGATTTTGAGGATACGGGCAATTCAGGAGTTCTCCCCGTCTCAGTCCCTGGCCTTTATTTTTTCGCTGAAAAGAGTCGTCCGCGAATTGCTCAAGGACGAGACGGCCGGGGGACAGGTCGGCGGGAGCGAACTGGCCGAGTTCGAATCGAAGGTCGACGAACTCGGCTTGCTTGCTTTCGACGTTTACATGCGCTGCCGCGAAGACCTGTTCGAAGTCAGGATAAAAGAGATCAAAAACAGGACCAACAGGCTTTTGCACAGGGCCCAGATCATCGCTGAGATCCCTGAGCGGAAGGCTGAGGAAGAGTAAACGTTCACCACATCAACCAACCTTACTGAAACGAGGGTTTGTAAATGGGCATCAGGTTTTCCTTAGCTGCAGTCGTTGCACTCGTTTTGGCTGTATTTCTGGGGATAAAGGCGGCCGGACTGACGTACTTTTTCGGTGTCTGCGTCCCGTACGCGGCCATCCTCGCCTTTGTCGGCGGTGTTGTCTACAAGGTTCTGAAATGGCGGCGCTCGCCCGTTCCCTTCAGGATCGCAACGACTGCCGGTCAGCAGAAATCCCTGCCGTGGATCAAGCAGGACAGGCTGGAGAACCCCGTCACCAAAAAGGAAGTGGTCGGCCGGATGCTCCTGGAGGTCTTCCTGTTCAGGTCGCTTTTCAGAAACACGAAGTTCCAGATGGACCAGGGCCCAAAGCTCTATTATCAGTGGGAAAAGTGGCTCTGGCTCGCCGGACTCCTTTTCCACTACGCCTTTTTCATCATCCTGGTCAGGCACCTGCGCTTCTTCACAAATTCACTTCCCTTTTTCGTGGAACCGCTCGAGCGGCTGGACGGTTTTCTCCAGGTGGGTCTGCCCGGAGTCTATATCACCGATGCGCTTTTCATCGTGGCGGTGACCTACCTGTTCATTCGCCGCATCGTGATACCCCAGATGCGCTACATGTCTTTGCCCGCGGACTACTTTCCGCTTCTGCTGCTCCTGACGATCGGCGTCACCGGCATCATGACGCGGTATTTCACCAAGGTTGACCTGCTCAAGGTGAAGCAACTCGCCATGAGCCTCGTGACCTTCAATCCGATCGTTCCGGAGGGCATCGGGGTCATTTTCTTCATACATCTTTTCCTGGTCAGCATCCTGCTGGCCTATTTCCCGTTCAGCAAGCTGATGCACGCGGGCGGAGTCTTCCTCAGCCCGACGCGAAACCAGCCTAACGACAGCCGCATCGTCCGGCACATCAACCCCTGGAACTACCCGGTAAAGGTACACACCTACGCGGAGTATGAAGATCATTTCAGGGAAAAGATGGTCGAGGCCGGGTTGCCCGTTGAAAAAGAGCTGCCTGCCGAGGCGACGACGCCTCAGGCCGGAAAAGAATGATTGAGGCCGGATCACTCGTGGACAAGGAGTTAGACGAACAATGGCTAAGGTCCCAAAACCAAATGAACTCGTAATCGATCATAGGCTTCCCGGCACCGGGTGGATGGACACTCCGGTCGTCTTCCGGCCCGGCAACTTCAGCTATCCCGGCAAGGCGAAGAACCTGCAAGCGGTAGGCCTGCCCAACCCCCGGGAATGGTCGCCGACCGACGAGGACTGGAAACTGCCCCCGAACTGGAAGCAGATCATCCTCGAAGGACTGCGCGAAAGACTCGACAAGTACCGTTCGCTGCGCCTTTTCATGGACATTTGCGTTCGCTGCGGCGCATGCGCCGACAAGTGCCATTTCTACCTGGGTTCGGGCGACCCCAAGAACATGCCCGTCCTGAGGGCCGAGCTTCTGAGGTCCGTTTACCGCAAAGACTTCACCCTGGCCGGAAAGATCATGGGCAAGATGGCCGGCGCCCGGAAACTCACGGAAGACGTGATCAAAGAATGGTTCATGTACTTCTTCCAGTGCACCGAGTGCCGCCGCTGCTCGCTTTTCTGCCCGTACGGAATCGATACGGCGGAAATCACGATCATCGGCCGCGAGCTGCTCAATCTCATCGGCTGCAATATCGACTGGGTGGTCGGCCCCGTGGCCAACTGCTACAACAACGGGAACCACCTCGGAATCCAGCCGCACGCCTTCAAGGACATGATCGAATTTTTCGTCGATGAAATCGAGGCGGTCAACGGCATCCGCGTGGAACCGACCTTCAACAGGAAGGGCGCCGAAATCCTTTTCGTCACGCCTTCGGGCGACGTTTTCGCGGACCCCGGCACCTACACCCTCATGGGTTACCTGATGCTCTTCCACGAAATCGGGCTCGATTACACCTGGAGCACCTACGCCTCCGAGGGCGGCAATTTCGGGCTTTTCACCTCCCACGAGATGATGAAGCGGCTCAACGCCAAGATGTATGCCGAGGCCAAAAGGCTCGGGGTCAAGTACATCATCGGCGGCGAATGCGGCCACATGTGGCGCGTTATCAACCAGTACATGGATACGATGAACGGCCCCGCGGATTTCCTCGAGGTGCCCGTCTCCCCCATAACCGGCACTCGGTTCGACAACGCCCAATCGACCAAGATGATACACATCGTCGAGTTTACCGCGGACCTCATCAAGAACGGCAAGCTCAAGCTCGATCCGAGCCGCAACGACAATCTGATCATGACCTATCACGACTCCTGCAACACGTCGCGCGGCATGGGCTTCCTCGAAGAGCCCCGCTATGTGCTCAAAAACGTCGTGAACAATTTCTATGAAATGCCGCCCAACACGATACGCGAGCAGACCTTCTGCTGCGGCAGCGGTTCCGGCCTGAACAACGACGAGTTCATGGAAATGAGGATGCGCGGCGGCCTGCCCCGGGCCAACGCGGTGCAGTACGTCCACGACAAGCACGGCGTCAACGCCATGTCGTGCATCTGCGCGATCGACCGCGCCGTGCTCACCGCCTCGATGAACTACTGGGTGCCCGACGTAACCATCTACGGTATTCACGAACTGGTCGGGAACGCGTTGGTGATGGAAGGCGAACAGGAGAGAACCACCGACCTTCGCGGTGAGCCTCTGCCGGGAATGGAGGATGCAGAGAATGAAGATATATGATGGAAAATACATCCTTATCGGACTGCTTGTTTTCGTGGGGGTGATAACATTCCCGATATGGTTCAATCTCGGCAAGGCCGCTCCGCCGCCCGAGCCCAAGCTGGACACTCCGGTCATCATGCAGATGGCCCAGAAGCAGTGCGTTCTGCCCAGGGAGGAAATGAGAACCGGGCACATGCAGATCCTGAACGACTGGAGAACCCAGGTCGTCCGGAACGGCAAGCGGATGTATGTGGCAGCCGACGGCAAGACGTATGAAATGAGCCTGCAGAACGAGTGCATGCGGTGCCACTCGAACAAGACCCAGTTCTGCGATCAGTGTCATACTTACGCCGGACTCAAGCTCGACAGCACACCGTACTGCTGGACCTGCCACGTCCCCCCGAAGGAGACAAAGTAATGGAAACGAACAGAAGAGATTTTCTGAAAATCGGCGGCGTCTGCGCGCTGGGGTTGGGGTCCCTGCCGGTTTTGAATGCAGTTGCGCAAAACGTGCCGAAAATAATGGACAATCCCCAGGCTCTCACCGCGAAGCGGTGGGCCATGGCGATCGATGTGAAGAAGTGCTGGGAGAAGGGCAAGCCCGGCTGCAAGGACTGTATCCTCGCCTGCCATACCACTCACAACGTTCCGGATATCGGGACCCTTAAAGAAGAGATCAAGTGGATATGGACCGAGAAGTACGAAAACGTTTTCCCCGGATTTGAAAGCGGCAACGAACCGCACGATATCCGCGAGAAACCCTTTCTCGTCCTGTGCAATCATTGCGCGAACGCCCCCTGCACGCGGGTGTGCCCGACCAAGGCCACGTTCAAGCGCGCCGACGGCATCACGATGATGGACTTCCACCGCTGCATCGGCTGCCGCTACTGCATGGCCGGCTGCCCCTACGGAGCGAGGAGTTTCAACTTCAGGGATCCGCGCAACTACATCAAGACGGAGCTGAACCCGACCTTTCCGACCCGGGAACGCGGCGTCGTCGAAAAGTGCAATTTCTGCGAAGAAAGACTCGCCGCCGGCAAGATCCCTGCGTGCGTGGAAGCCTGCGCCGCCAAGGCGCTCACCTTCGGGGACCTCGAAGACCCCTCTTCCGAGGTGCGCAAGGCGCTTGGCGCGCAATATTCGATCAGGCGAAAGCCCGAACTCGGGACTCTGCCCGGCGTTTACTACATAATCTAAGGGGTGGGATATGCTTGAAAGGGCACTTACTGGCAACACAAGATACTACAAGCTGCTCGGGACCCTGCTGGTTTTCATGGGCCTGGGCGCCGTAGCCTGGCTCACGCAGCTCGACAGAGGGCTCACGATCACCGGACTGAGCAGGGACGTTTCCTGGGGACTCTATATCGCGCAGTTCACCTACCTGGTCGGCGTCGCCGCATCGGCCGTCATGGTGGTTCTCCCCTATTACCTGCACGACGTGAAGGCATTCGGCAAGATCACCATCCTCGGCGAGTTCCTTGCCATTGCCGCCGTCACCATGTGCCTGCTGTTTATCGTGGTCGACCTCGGCAAGCCGATGCGCCTGCTTAACGTGCTGCTCTACCCGACGCCCAATTCGATCCTGTTCTGGGACATGATCGTTTTGAACGGCTACCTGCTCCTGAATCTTTTCATCGGGTGGAACGTGCTCGAGGCTGAACGCAAGGGAACCCACTATCCGAACTGGGTCAAGCCGCTCATCTATATTTCCATTCCCTGGGCCGTTTCGATCCACACGGTCACGGCGTTTCTCTATGCCGGTCTTCCCTCCCGGCATCTCTGGCTGACCGCCATCCTCGCGGCCCGCTTTCTCGCCTCGGCTTTCTGCTCCGGTCCCGCGCTGCTGATCATCCTTGCCTACCTGGTGAAAAAGTACAGCAAGTTCGATCCCGGCAAGGAAGCAATCGACAAGCTTACGACAATCATGACCTACGCCCTGGTGATCAGTATTTTCTTCGTGGGTCTCGAGGCTTTCACCGCGTACTACAGCGGCATACCCTCGCATCAGTTCTCCCTGACGTACCTGTTCTTCGGCCTCGAAGGACATCGCGGCCTGGTTCCGTTCATGTGGCTCTTTGCCGCCCTGGCCACTGCCGCCACCGTTTTGTTGCTCAAGCCGGGCACACGCGCGAACGAGAAGCACCTGCTCATCGCATGCGGTTGCGTATTCTTTTCGATGTGGCTCGAGAAGGGTATCGGCCTTGTCGTCGGCGGCTTCATCCCCAACGGCTTGGAACAGGTCCGCGAGTATGCGCCGTCCATCCCCGAGATGATGATCGTGCTCGGCGTCTGGGCGACCGGGTTCTTCGTGCTGACCGTGCTCTACAAGATTGCCGTCTCGGTTAAGGAAGAAGTCCAGGCATAGGAACGCCGCTACACTCACACAACCGGCCCGCGCCCGAGGGCGCGGGCTTTTTATTATGTCCCTAAATGCACTATCCGGGGGCGCAGAGGCAACGGCTTCCCAAATGCTTTGACACACGACGATTTTTCGGCTATTTACCAAGCGTTCCCCTCTGCTCATTCGAGGCTTTCTTACCGTTCCGGAGGGGAATTAGAGAAAAATCTAACAAGTACAATTAACATAGTCTCGGATTTGCATATAGTGGATGCTTTCGCCCTTCCCACTCTCATTCCTTCCGGCCCGGGCAGTCTCAAAGAGAGAATTCACGCCCGAATCCGTCCCGACCTGGATAGGATAGAAGAGGAAATAAATCAATTCGTTGACTCCGAAATCCCCCTGATTTCGGTGGTCGGCCGCTACATCATGGGCAGCGGCGGCAAGCGGCTGAGACCTCTGCTCATGATACTGGGCGCGAGGCTTTGCGGCTATGCCGGCAAGAACGACGCGCCGCTTGCCGTTGTTTTCGAATTCCTCCACGCCTCGTCGCTTCTGCACGATGACGTCGTCGATCATGCCGAATTCCGCCGAAGCCGTCCCGCCGCGAACACCATCTGGGGCAACCCCGCCGTCGTGCTCGTGGGCGACTTCATGTATTCCCGATCCATTCAGATGACCGTGGGCTACAAAAGCATCAGGATACTCGAGCTTCTCTCCGAAGCCACCACGAGGATGGCCGAGGGCGAAGTGCTCCAACTCATGCACTCCGATGACCTCGAAATCCATGAGAAGGAGTACCTGCAGGTCATCATCCGCAAGACCGCTGCGCTGATTAGCGCCGCCTGCCAGATCGGCGCCGTTTTCGGAGGCGGGGGCAACGCCGAGGAACAGGCGTTGCGCACCTACGGTCACAATTTGGGGATTGCCTTTCAACTCATCGACGACACCCTGGATTACACCGGCGAAGTCAAGGAACTCGGAAAGCCCGTCGGCAACGACATCAAGGAAGGAAAGGCAACACTTCCGCTTATTTATGCCCTTCAGAACGCCAAGCCCGCCGAAAGGCTCCGTCTGAGGCAGATTTTCAGCGCCGACGAAGTGCACCCCAAAGACCTCAAGGAGATTCAAAACCTGGTGGTCCGGACGGGCGGCATCGGGTACACGTACGAACTTGCCTGTTCCCATACCCTACAGGCCAAGGAAGCCCTGCGCATCTTCCCCCAGGGCCCGGTGAGGGAGGTCCTCTGCGATCTGGCCGACTATGTCATCTGCAGGCGTACCTGAAAGGATGTTTCCAGCCGCCGCCCCGCTCCCGCGCCCCCGGTCCGGAACCCGCACATTCACTCCCGCGCTTGTTTAAACAGCAGATCGATGATAGACTTATCCCGCAGCAGTGTGGCTCGTCGTCGCACATGTCCCGGGTGGATTTCCCCCCTGGCATCCCTTTCATGCTCCTTCAACCGAGCCGAAGATACACAATGGACGGATCGGGGAAAAAACCCGCTCGCTACTATCCGCTCTTTCTTTCCATTGAAGGGCGCACCTGCCTCGTTGCGGGCGGAGGCGCGGTGGCGGAGCGCAAGGTGGAGACTCTGCTCGGCTACGGCGCTCATATCCGGCTCATTGCCCTCGACATCTCCGCGCAACTGCGGAAACGATGTTCCGAAGGGTCCGTGACCTGGGCCGGTCTCCGATACGCGAGGGAGCATCTCCAGGGGGTCTGCCTGGTTTTCGCCGCAACCAGCGACAAGGAGCTCAACCGGACCATTGCCGCCGATGCCGCTGCCCTCGGCCTTTGGTGCAATATGGCATCGGATCCCGAACTCGGAACCTTTATCGTCCCGTCGGTGGTCGAGCGGGGACCGCTTAGCATCGCGATGAGCACTTCCGGGCTCAGCCCGGCTATTGCGAAACGGCTCAGGTGCAAGCTCGAATCCGAAATCGGCGCCGAATGGGAGCTTTTCATTCGTTTTTTGGGCGCGTTGCGGGAAATGCTCAAGTCACGGAACGTGAACCCGGACGACAGTCGCAGGATCCTGGGCGATCTTTCCTCCCTCCCCATTCCCGAATGGTTGAAGGAAGGTGGAAAAGACAAAGCTTTTTTAAAGATTTCGGAAACTTGCAGTCCACTTCTTAACGAGGCGGATCTGCAGCCAGTCTGGGATAATCTATGGAAGCCCTCTTCCTGGTAATTGCAACGCTTTGTTATCTGTGCGGGACTGTCGGCTACCTGGTCTACCTCTACCACGACCGGGAACGGATTCACTGGATTTCGTGGTCGGCCATGCTGATCGGAGCCGTCTTCCATGCGGGTGCGATTCTCATCCGTTCCGTGCAGATCGGACAGCTCGCGTTCACCACGGGTCAGGAGGCGATTTCCCTTTTCGCGTGGATGTTTGTGGCTACGTACCTCGTGCTGCAATTGCGGTTGCAGCTCCGCATCCTGGGCTCCTTCGTTTCCCCGCTCGCGGTCATTTTCATGCTTTCCACCTCGCTTCTGCCTTCCCAGATCCTGCCCAAGAGCGAGCTCTTCAAAAGCGGCTGGGTCATTTTGCACGTTTCGACTCTTTTCCTGGCCAACGCCCTGTTCGCGCTCGCCTTCAGCGTCGCCATCATGTACCTGCTGCAGGAGCGCCATATCAAGAGGAAGAACTTCGGGTTCCTCTACATGAGGCTCCCCCCGCTTGAGAGGCTGGATTCCATCGGGCATCTGTGCCTCATAATCGGTTTCCCGCTGATGACCGGCGGCCTTGTGGCCGGGTTCGCCTACGCGAGCATCGTCTGGCAATCGCCCTGGAACTGGGACCCCAAGGAGATCCTCTCCATTGTGACCTGGATCATTTACGCGGTGCTCGTGCATGAGCGTCTCGCCGTGGGTTGGCGGGGACGCAGGGCCGCGTGGCTTGCGATTTTCGGTTTTTCGGTTATCCTTTTGACATTTATGGGCGCAAACCTGCTGCTGAAGGGACATCATTCCATTTATACAGGGAAGATGTGATGTGTCATATAGTCCTTTTGGGGATGAATCACAAAACGGCTCCCGTCGAGATCCGGGAGCAACTCGCGGTTGCCTGCCGCCAGGAGGTGAATCCGCTCCACATGCTCCCGCGCATGGAGCATGTAGACGAGATGGTATTTCTTTCCACCTGCAATCGGGTGGAGTTTCTCTTCACCTGCAACAGCCTCCAGGACGGAATCCAAGAGGTGAAGACGCTGCTTCGGACCCACGTCGGGCTCCCGGTTTCCACTCCTCCGGACAACTATCTTTACGTCTACGAAAACATGGAGGCCGTGAAGCATCTTTTCATGGTGGCCTCGAGTCTTGACTCCATGGTGCTCGGGGAACCCCAGATCCTGGGACAGATGAAGGACGCCTACCGCGCCGCCGTCGAGTACAGGACGGTGAAGACCGTACTCAACCGGTTGCTCCACAAGGCCTTTTCGGTCGCCAAGCGTGTCAGGACCGAAACATGCATCGGATCTTGCGCCGTGTCGGTGAGCTATGCCGCTGTCGAGCTTGCCCGCAAAATTTTCGGGGATATCCGGGACAAGAAGGTCATGCTGATCGGCGCGGGGGAGATGGCCGAGCTTGCCGCCGAACATTTCCTGGCCCAGGGCGTACGCCAGCTTACGGTTGCCAACAGGACGCTTGAGCGCGCAATGGAACTGGCGGGAAAGTTCCGGGCCGAGACGGTTCCCTTCGATTGCTTCCTCGACGCGCTCAAAAGCATGGACATTGTTCTCTCCTCGACCGGGGCTCAGCAACCGATCATCCGGTACCAGGATGTCAGGTCGAGGATGCGCGAGCGGCGCAACAAACCGCTTTTTTTCATCGATATCGCCGTGCCCAGGGACATCGACCCGAAGGTGAACGAAATAGACAACGTCTACGTATACGATATAGACGACCTGCAGGGCGTGATCGACATCAATCGCGAGGAGCGCAGGAACCAGGCGCAGCTTGCGGAACACCTGATCGATGAGGAAACGATCAAATTCAAGCGGTGGATGAACACACTCAGCGCCGTTCCGACGATCATATCCCTCAGGGCGAAGGCGGAGACAATACGCCGGAATGAAATTCGCAAGACCTTTGCCCAGCTTCCCGATCTCAGCGAACGGGAACGCGAGGCAATTGAGATCCTTACCGAGTCCATTATCAAAAAGTTTCTCCACGACCCGATCGTTTTCCTTAAGAAAAAGGCTCAACGGGGCACTCAGGCTACATTTATGGATTTCGCGCAACAGTTTTTCAACCTGGAGGACGGAGACGGAGCGGATTCCTCCCCTCTGGCCCAGGATGCCGACATTGCTACGGAGAGTTCGAGCTTCCTCGAAAATGCAAAGAAGTAGGGGGCCCACATGGCGGATATCATCGAATTCGGCAAAAAAGCCGATGATTTGAAGTCTGAACGGGAAACAAGCTTTCGCCAGCGCAAGATCGAAGCCCTGAGGAAAATATTCCAGTGCACGCGCTGCGTGCTGAAATGTTCCAAGTGCGGGGCGCAAATCGAGGAGCGCGCGGGGGAGCGCACCAAGTATGCCGCGCCGTACACCTTCTGCAACTCCTGCCAGGCGGAATACGAAGAGTTCCGGGGGCGGGCGGGCGGGGCGCCCGGCGATCCATCCTGCTACTGGCATAACGACGCCTGGATGCAGGTGTGGAACACCTGGCTCGAACATCAGAGGTCTCTTGACCGCTACAGACAGTCGAAGGAATTTCTACAACTCCTCGATGAAGTCGAAGAGCTGCTCAGGAAATAGTTTCGACACAAAGGAGGAGTCTATGTTCTCAATGGGAATTGGCGAGATCGTACTGATACTGCTGGTGGTCATACTGCTTTTCGGCGCGCGCAAATTGCCCGAACTCGGCTCGGGGTTCGGCAGGGCGCTACAGAATTTCAAGAAGGAAACAAAGGACGTGGCGGGCGGCAAGGTCGAAGGCTAGCCCCGATACCGGCCGGTTCGGCACAGCGACCGGTGCGTCCGTATTTCGGGGAGCTGCGGGAATGTTTCCACGGGACGCCCACCCGCGCCCTCACGGGTTCGCGCTCTGGCGCTTGCGGCCCGGCCAACGGCTTGCCGCAAGCGCCAAAATGAGCAGCACGACTGCGTGTGGGGTGTGGGGAGCAGGCTCCCCACGGTCTGAAAGACCTGGTATCATCCTGAACGCGCATTGGCCTCAGGGGCACAGGGGAATCATTGCCCCGCTCTCTTTTTGCCTTGTGGATGATCAGAACGGAATGTCGTCGTCCGGCTGGCCGGGATTTGGCGGCAATTCATCCGATGCGGTCCTTCCGCCGGGCCCGGCGCTTCTGGCAGAACCTCCCTGGAAGTTCCCCTGCGATTGCCCCTGCCCTTCGGCGCTTCCGAGCATTTGAATGTCTCTTGCGATTATTTCGGTCATATAACGCTTCTGGCCCTGGTCATCTTCCCACTGGTTCGTCCGGATGCTCCCCTCGACGAAAACCAAGCGGCCCTTGGCCAGATAGTTGCCGCAGAACTCAGCCATTTTGCCGAAGGCCACGATGCGGTGCCATTCGGTGCGGTCTTCCCATTTTCCTTCGCCCGCGGAAACCCTCTCGTCCGTGGCAATGCTGAATTTGGCCACCGCAAGCCCGCCTCCCGCGCTGTAGCGTATCTCCGGGTCCCGTCCCAGTCTTCCCACCAAGATAACCTTATTCACAGTGCCTTTTGCCATGAGAATCCTTTCTTATTTCCGAGAGTATCGCGGTCCGCTTCGCCGCTCCCGCATCGTCCGGTCGCCAGGCCCGAGCGCAAGTCCCGGACGGCTCGGAGCCGATTGCCTCCCCGCGCAAACTGCCGATTGACTAGGGATGGGAAACAGTTTACAGTACCAGACTGAAAATCACCAAATGTTTGTTTTCAATGCCTATTTCAATTTTCCCCAAGCCAACGGGAGAGAAATGAAAATTTTCCGCTCAGTTTTCTTTTACATTATTCTTTGTCTTTCCACCATAGTATTGGGGACAATCGCCATAGCCGGTTCCTTTATCACAAGGCACTGGCCGAACAGGCTGGCCTGGCTGTGGGGGGGCATCAATCTCTGGGCCGCGGGGGCGAAGGTCCGTGTGAGCGGGCTCGAGAATATCGACAGTACCGGGCCGTACATATTCGTGAGCAACCACCAGGGCTGGTTCGACATTTTCGCAGCCCTGAACAAGATACCGATCTACTTCAGCTGGCTTGCCAAGGAAGAACTCTTCAAGATTCCCATCCTGGGACGCGCCATGCACTCCGCGGGCTATATTTCGATCGACCGCAGCGATCATAGAAAAGCCCTGGTGAGCATGCACAAGGCGGCGGAGATCATCCGCCAGGGGACTTCCGTCTTTATTTTTCCCGAAGGCACGAGAAGCCCCGACGGCATCTTGCGCGAGTTCAAGAAGGGCGGATTTGTCCTGGCCGCCAAATCCCGGCAGCCCGTCGTTCCGGTGAGCATCAGCGGTTCGTATAAGATCCTGCCGAAGAGCAGCTGGCTGATTCATCCGGGAGAAATCCGGTTCACCATCTCCGCGCCTATTTTCTGCGAAGGCGCCGACTCGAAGAGCCGGGATGTTCTTCTCGAAAAGGTCCGCGAAAAAATCCGGAGCAATTTGGCCGCGGAAGAGGCGGGAAGCGACATTCCCGAGGCCGGGGCGGATGATATCCGGAACGGGAGTGCATCCTCACGCAATGTGTGACAAACAGACAGAACCCGCGCTGAAGATCATACCCCTCGGAGGTCTTGGAGAAATCGGCCTGAACATGATGGTCTACGAGTACGGCGATACGATCGTGCTCGTGGACGCCGGGCTTATGTTCCCCGAGGAGGAAATGCTCGGGGTGGACATCGTGATCCCCGATTTCACCTACCTTCTGAGGAACCGGGACCGCGTGGCGGCCCTCGTCCTCACGCACGGCCACGAAGATCACATCGGCGCGATACCGTTTCTGATTCGGGAACTGCCTTTGCCCATCTACGGGACGGCGCTGACCCTTGCGCTCGTTCGGGAGAAGCTCCGGGAGTACAACCTGCTGGAACGGGCCGAGCTCATCCAGATCGCGCCGCGCGAGGTGATCGAGATCGGGCCGTTTTCCATCGAGTTCATCCGCGTCTGCCACTCTATCCCCGATGGAGTCGGGCTCGCGGTGCGCACGCCCGTCGGAGTGGTCATACACTCGGGAGACTTTAAGATCGACAACACGCCGGTTGACGGCAAGAAGTTCGACATTGCCCGGATCGGCTCCTACGGCGAAGATGGAGTTCTCGCGCTGCTCTCCGATTCCACCAATGTCGAACGCGAGGGATATACCATCTCGGAGAGGCAGGTGGGCCAGACCCTCCGGAGCATCTTCCAGGAGAAGCAGGGCCGCATTATCGTTGCGGTTTTCGCTAGCAACCTGCACAGGATGCAGCAGGTCATCCATATCGCCCGGGAGTTCGGCCGAAAGGTGCTCCTGAACGGCAAGTCGATGATAACCAATGTGCGGCTTGCGCGCGAACTCGGATACATCGACTTCACGGCCGAAGATGAAATTTCCCTTCAGGATCTCCAGTACATGCCGGATTCCCAGGTCCTGATGCTCACGACCGGAACCCAGGGCGAGCCCATGAGCGCCCTCAGCCGGATGGCCTTCAACGATCACAAGAAGCTGAAGGTAAAGGAGGGCGACACTATCGTCCTCTCCTCGCGCTTCATCCCGGGAAATGAGCGCACCATTCAAAACATCATCAACCACCTCTGCCGCAACGGTGCGGACGTCATTCACGAGCAGGTAAAAGACATTCATGTCTCCGGGCACGCCTACCAGGAAGAGCTCAAGATCCTGATCAATATGGTCCAGCCCCGCTATTTCATACCCGTTCACGGCGAATACCGTCACCTGGTAAAGCACCGCAAGCTTGCCATGTCTCTCGGGATTCCCGAAGAACGCTGTTTTGTCGTCGAGAACGGCAGCGCGATTTCCTTTACCCCCGACGCGGTCGTGGCAAGGGATTCCGTCGAAACCGGACGGGTTTTCGTGGACGGCAAGGGAGTGGGCGACGTGGGGGGGTTGGTCCTGCGCGACCGCAGGCACTTGTCCGAAGACGGGCTTGTCATCGCATCGCTTGTAATAAACAAGGCCACGAACGAACTCGTCAGCGGGCCGGACGTCTTCAGCAGGGGGTTCATCCACGAGGAGACCAAGCCCGAGATCCTCTATGAGGCCAAGTGCATCATCTTCGAATGCATCGACAGGCTCATGGCGGAGGTTCAGGAACTTGACTGCACGACCCTTCAGGAGGATATTCGCCGCGAGCTGAAACGATTCTTCAACCGGACGCTCGAACGGAGACCGGTCATTTACCCGATAGTCGTAGAGATTTAAACTTTCCGAGAACACGCCGCCCGCGACCGGCCCCGAAGTTCGGGACCGGTGCGGTGCTCCCGTCATTCGAATCACCCGAGGTTGCGGATGGATCGCAAGAAACACGAAATATGGGCTTTATGCGTCCTGACCTGCTCCCTGCTCCTCCTGTTCAGCATTTTCTCCTACAGCTCCCAGGACCGCACGATATTCAACGCATCCAGTGCTTCGGCGACGCCCCACAACCTGGTCGGTTCTTTCGGAGCCCACCTCGCCTGGCCCTTCATGTTCCTGTTGGGCATCGGTTCCTACGGTCTGGTCTTCGCCGGAGTGTGGGCGAGCCGCAGGCTCTTTAAAGGCGAGGGATTCGATCGCGCGTGGGTTCTCTTCATGGGGATCACACTTCTGATCCTGAGCGTGATGACCTTTTTCGCGCTGCATTGGCCAAAGTTTTCCCTGTGGGGACAGACATTCGAAACCGGCGGAAAGCTGGGAACCGCACTGGCGATGTTCCTCGACAGCAGGTTTTATCCCACGGGGTCCCACATACTGCTCATCGGGGTGTTTTTCATAGCGCTGCTCATGGCGACGCCCCTCACGATTTCGGCAACTTACGAGTGGCTCGCGCGAGCCTGGGGAGCACTTCTCGACCGCATTTTCCGATCCGAAGAACAAACGGAGGAGTCTTCGCCCGAATCGCCGGTCGATGACGACGAGCGTCCCCGCCCCCAGCGTCCCAAGAAGGAAAAAACGGCCGCCTTCGCCACCGTCCCGACTCAGATGATCATGAAAACAGCGGCGAGGAAGGAGACCGAACTGCACATGTCCGTCCCGGACTCGCCCGGACAATATGTCCTGCCCCCGACGGAACTTCTGGACGTCTACGAGACCGAGACCAGCAAGCCTGACTGGAAGCGTCTCGAGCAAAGCGCTTCGGTCCTCGAGGAAAAGCTCGCCGATTTCGGAGTCCAGGGGAAAGTGGTGGGCATAAATCCCGGCCCCGTGATCACGATGTTCGAGTATGCCCCGGCCCCCGGCATCAAGATCAGCAGGGTCGTAGGCCTTGCAGACGACCTTTCGATGGCCCTTAAAGCCATTTCCATACGCGTCGCCGGCCCGATTCCCGGGAAGGCCGCCATCGGCATCGAAGTCCCCAACCAGAAGCGGGAACTCGTATCGGTCAGGGCCGTTTTTGAAGCCGATATCTTCACCGCCGCCACTCTGCCTCTTACCATGGCGCTGGGTAAGGATACCTACGGAAAGCCCGTGGTGGCGAACCTCGGCAGGATGCCTCACCTGCTCATAGCGGGCGCGACGGGAACCGGGAAGAGCGTCTGTCTCAATACGGTTTTGTGCAGCCTCCTCTATCGCAACACGCCGGAGGACCTTCGGCTCCTGCTGATCGACCCCAAGAGAATCGAACTCAGCACCTATGAAGGCATTCCGCAGTTGATTCACCCCGTGGTGACCGACGCCAAAGTGGCGACCCGCGCTCTGCGCTGGGCCGTTGAGGAGATGGAACTCCGATACCGGCTGCTGGAAGAAAAGAAGGTGCGCAATATCGAGGACTACAATCGCGTGCTCGCAAAAGAGCGGTCCGCGAAACCCAAAGGCAGGGACCCGGATGAGGAACCTCCCGCGGAATCGGAACTTCCGCACCACAGGCTGCCCTACGTGGTCATCGTCATGGATGAGCTGGCCGACCTCATGATGGTCGCCTCCCGCGAGGTGGAAGAGTCCATAACCCGCCTTGCTCAGAAGGCGCGCGCCGCGGGCATCCATCTCATTTTGGCGACGCAGAGGCCATCTGTCGACGTCATCACGGGAATCATCAAGGCCAATATATCCACGAGGATTTCTTTCCAGGTGTCGTCCAAGATCGACTCGAGGACAATCCTTGACGGGTCGGGGGCCGAAGCGCTGCTCGGTTCCGGGGATATGCTCTTTCTAGCTCCGGGAACGGCCAAGCTCCAGCGCATTCACGGCGCTTTCATTTCCGACGGGGAAGTAACACGGGTGACCGACCACTGGAAAGCGCAGAAGCTGCTGGAAGACCCGCTCAAGGAAAGGGTCGACCTGCGTGAAGACGCGGGTAACGGCGATATCGACGACGCGGAACTGGACGCGAAATACGATGAGGCCGTGGACCTCGTCCTGGAAACCCGGCAGGCTTCCATATCGATGATTCAAAGACGGCTCCGTGTCGGCTACAACCGCGCCGCCCGGATGATCGAGGTCATGGAACAGCAGGGGATCGTTTCACCATCTGACGGAGTCAAGCCCAGGGAAGTGCTGGGTAGGCGAAAATAGCAAGGAGTTCCAATGGATTACGGAATGAGACGTTTTGCGCCGGCGATCCTCGCCGGTTTGCTCTGCGTGTTTTTCGCCCAGGCCGCGACGGCCGCTTCGAGCAGCCCCATGCTCGGGGAGATTCTCAACAAGACCGAGGCGAATTATTCCAAAATACAGGCGTTCACCGCGACATTCCGGCAGCAGACGACTTCGTCCGCCGCGGGAACGGTCACTCCGGCCGAGGCGCATGGAAGGCTCTATTACGCCAAGCCCCGCCAGGTGCGCTGGGAATACGACAAGCCCGAGGAACAGGTCTTCGTCGCAAACGACAAGCATGCGTGGCTGTATGTGCCCGCCGAAAAGCAGATTTCTCTTTTCGACGCGGGCAATCTCTTTGCCTCGCCGCTCGCGCGGACGTTCTTCGACGGAGCGGTCGGGCTGAAAAATCATTTCGACATCACGCTCGACGCCGGACAGTCCAACAAGAAAGCGGCCGTGCTCAAGCTCGTTCCGAAGAAGGATGATCCCAGCATCAAACTCCTTTCCCTGTGGATAAACCTTCAGGATTACAGGATCTACCAGATCGAGAGCAAAGACATCCTGGGCAATACGAACAGGATCGCCCTCGATTCGTTTACACCGCGTCCAAGCCTTGACACCAAGCTTTTTCAATTTGACGTGCCGCCGTCGGCCAAGGTGTTCGACGCGGAGGGTCGCGAGTTCTCCAAGTCCGATATCGAACAGCTGAGAAACACGATCGGCTCGGGAAGATAAACGATGGACAGCTTTCTTCCAAGGGTCGCCGTGACAATGGGGGACCCTTGCGGGGTCGGTCCGGAAATTATCGTAAAGGCGTTTTCATCGCGCCTGTTTGCCGCGGACTGCTTCGCATTTGTAATCGGGGACACGCTTGCCGTGGAACGGGCAGCCGATCTGCTGGGCTCGCGAACAGCCGTCCGCCAGGTCTTGTCCGCCGAAGAAGCGATAGCCGGACACCGCCCGGGGACGATCCCGGTCCTGTCCGCCGGCCGACTGGAATCCGGCGACCTGGCCTGGGCAAATCCCTCCCCGGCTGCCTGCGGGCTCACCGTATCCTGCATTGAAACAGCGGTGGGGCTCGCTCTTTCCGGGACAATCGACGCAATCGCAACCTGCCCCGTAAACAAGGAAAAGCTCCATGGCAACGGGTTCCCCTTTCCGGGACACACGGAATTCATTCGCGATCTGACCCGTTCGGATGAGGTCATAATGATGCTCGCGGGACCGAAGCTCCGGGTCTCCCTCGTCACCATCCATGAAGCCCTGGCCGACGTGCCCCGTCTGCTCACCGCAGATCGGCTCCGCGCAACCATCAGGATCACGGCGGAAGCCATGTGCCGGGATTTCGGATTCGACTCGCCGCGCATAGCGGTCGCGGGGCTCAATCCCCACGCGGGTGAGGCGGGCCGCTTCGGGCGCGAGGAAATCGACCTGATCCGTCCCGTCGTCGAGGAAATCAGGAGCCGAGGCCGGGCCATCAGCGGCCCCTGGCCGCCGGACACCATCTTCCACCGGGCCCTTTCGGGCGAATTCGATGCCGTCGTGGCGATGTACCACGACCAGGGGCTGATTCCCGTGAAACTTGCACATTTCAGCGACGCGGTGAACGTAAGCCTGGGGCTGCCCATCGTGCGCACTTCCGTCGACCACGGCACCGCCTACGATATAGCCGGGACCGGGAAGGCGGCCCCGGACAGCCTCATCGCCGCGGTTGCCCTTGCATCGGCGATTGCCCGCAACCGGAGGAAGAGTGCGGTCCAACGCTGAAATCCATGCCGGGAGTTCGGGGCAAGGGAAATTATCCCGCGCCTCCGCCCCGCTGTGAAAGAAATCGCGTAATGGCCCAGGACACGATCAGGATTCGCGGAGCGCGACAGCACAACCTCAAGAACATCAATCTCGAAATTCCACGCAACAAGTTCGTCGTGATCACCGGCGTAAGCGGTTCGGGGAAGTCCTCGCTCGCTTTCGACACCCTTTTCGCCGAAGGCCAGAGGCGTTATCTCGAGGCCCTTTCAACCTACGCCCGGCAGTTGATCGGAAGGCTCAACGCGCCTCTTGTGGAGGAAATCGACGGGCTCAGTCCCGCCATCGCCATCGAGCAGAAGGGACTTCCGCACAATCCCAGGTCGACCGTCGGCACTCTGACGGAAATACACGACTATCTGCGGCTCCTCTTCGCAAGGCTGGGCACGGCCTACTGCCCGAACTGCAATCTCCCGGTGCGTTCCTGGACCCTGCCGCAGATACTGGAAGATCTTTTCGCGGTTTTGCCCGACGCATCCAGAATGCTCATTTTGGCTCCCCAGGGGAACATCGGCGAAAAAGATCTGCCGAACATCATCAAACGTCTCCTGCGGGACGGCTTTGCGCGGATACGCGCGAACGGGACGGTATTCGAGCTTGCTCCCGCCCCCGCCATCCCCAGGCGGCCCGTTCACAGCATCGAAATCGTGGTCGACCGCCTCATCCTCCAGAGCGACAAGAAAAGACGCCTCACCGATTCACTCGAACTCGCACTTCGTCTCGGCAGGGGAACGGCCGGGGTCGCCGTTCCCGGCGGGGCGGACCTCACCTACAGCCAGTCGGCCCATTGCGCTCAATGCGGGTACACCGCGCCCGAACTCACCCCGAGCCTCTTTTCCTTTCATCATCCCGCCGGAGCGTGTCCTGTCTGCAAGGGACTCGGAACGGCCGAAGAAGAGCGCGAACAGGACGGAGCACCTTCCTCGGATGAAGGCGAAGAAACGCTCCCCCGCTTCGGATCCGCCCCACTGCCCTGCCCCGCCTGCGGAGGAACGCGCCTCGACATTGCCGCCCGTTCCGTGAGGCTCGGCTCGCGCAGCATAGACGAGATCTCCCGCATGAATCCGGAGGGCGTGACCGCCTGGCTCGGTGGCCTTGAACTCGACCCGGCGCAAAAGCAGATCGCCGAGCGGCCGGTCCGCGAGGCCGAAAGCCGGTTGCGGAACCTCGTCGAACTCGGCCTGCCCTACCTCACCCTCGACCGGGCCGCAAGCACGCTCTCCGGAGGCGAGGCCCAGCGTGTCAGGCTCGCCCACCAGATAAGCTCGACCCTTTCCGGGGTCCTCTACGTGCTGGATGAGCCGAGCATAGGCCTGCATCCCCGCGACCACGAACGGCTGCTCCGAATTCTGCTGCGGTTGCGCGAGGCGGGAAACAGCCTCATCGTCGTCGAACACGATCGTGAAACGATCCTGCAATCCGACTACGTCGTGGACATGGGACCCGGCGCGGGCGCGCAGGGAGGCGAAGTCGTTTTTTCCGGCCCGCCGGAAGCCCTCGCCAAATCCGAGGATTCCCTTACCGGCCTCTATCTTTCCGGCAAACGCGAGATCCCGGTCCCGAAACACCGGAAGAAAAGCTCGCAAATGCTTCAGGTGCTCGGGGCTTCCGGACACAACCTGAAAAATATCGACGCCGCCTTTCCGCTGGGCTGCATGACGTGCGTTACCGGGGTCTCGGGCTCCGGCAAGAGCACGCTCGTCCTGGATACGCTCTACCGAGCCCTTGCCCGGGAGATCTACCGCGTGGAGGCCCACCCGGCCGCCCACTCGGCCATAAAGAACGGCGGAGGGCTTCGCAAGGTGGTCCTGGTGGATCAGTCGGCGCTCGGCAGGACCCCCCGTTCCACCCCGGCAACATATACGGGGGTCTTCGGGCTCATCCGGCAGCTTTTCGCGCGGGTCCCCGAAGCCCGCGCCCGGGGCTACTCACCGGCGCGTTTTTCGTTCAACGCCAGGGGGGGCCGTTGCGAGCACTGCAAGGGCGAGGGTTGCCAGCGGATCGAGATGTACTTCCTGCCCGACATCTATGTCACCTGCCCGATCTGCGAAGGAAGCCGCTACGGCCGCGAGACCCTGGATATCTCGTACCGGGGTCATTCGATAGCCGATGTTCTCGGGATGACGGTTTTCGAGGCCGCCTCCTTTTTCGCCAACTTCCGCGCGATTCGCCAGAAGCTGGACACTCTTATCGATGTCGGGATGGGCTATATCCGGCTCGGCCAGCCCGCGACCACCCTTTCCGGAGGCGAGGCGCAGCGGGTGAAGCTCGCATCCGAACTCAGCAAGCGGAGTCAGGGGCACGCGCTCTACATTCTGGATGAACCGACAACGGGACTTCATTTCGAAGATATCGGGAAGCTCCTGCACGTTCTGAGACGTCTTGTCGACCAGGAAAACACGGTCATTATAATCGAGCACCACCCGGACGTGATCAAAACGGCCGACTATATTATCGATCTCGGCCCCGAAGGCGGCGAGGAAGGCGGCAGGATCGTCGCTTCGGGCACCCCAGAGGAGGTTGCTCTTTCGAAAGCTTCCCATACCGCGGTATTTCTAAGAAGAGAGCTCGGGACGGGCACCGCTTCGATCGACCGGAGCTAGCAGACGTTGCCGGCAGCGGGGAAAAGCGCATGAGAGCATCGTCCAGAAAATCCGCAACACCGGCCAGATTCGGGGCAAAACTCCCGGATCTCGAGTGCGCTTCGACTCGGAGCCGCCATTTTTTTCGGATAACGCATTGACATTTGTTCATGAATATCGTTTATATTTCGGGTTTGGCTTTTGGAAAAAGAGTCAGCGATGTAAGATCCGATTGGAAATTTGGACCGATACAATTCTGGAGGGAAGAAATGATTTTTAACAGTTTGGCATATGCTGCCGAAGCTTATGCGCAGGACGGTGGCGGAGCGGGCGCCGCAGGGTTTCTGAGCCTTGGGAACCCTCTTTTCCTCATGGTGGCAATGCTTGCCATCTTCTATTTTCTTCTGATTCGCCCGCAGCAGAAAAAGCAGAAAGAGCACCGTCAAATGCTGTCCAGCATCCAGAAGGGGGACACCATATTCACCGCCGGGGGCATCCATGGAAAGATTACCGGCCTCACCGAAACGACCGTGACGATGGAAATCGCGGACAGGGTGCGCATCAAGGTCAACAGGGGCTCGATCGGAGGCTTGGTCTCCAAGGGAGAAGCACCGCCGGAACCGGAATCGAGCAAGGAATAAGAGCAACGTTGGAGACGTGGCGAAGCGCCGCGTTTCCGAAGCGCAATCGCAAGCTTTTTGGAGGCCCCATTGAAAAGTATAGGAATCCGTGCGCTCCTGATCTCAGCTATTCTGATTGTCGGAATAGTCTTTCTCGTCCCGAGCTTCACCTCTACTTTACCCCCGGGGTGGTCGAAGGTACTGCCGACCGAGAAGATACGTCTCGGCCTTGACCTCCAGGGTGGAATTCATCTTGTGCTGGAGGTTGAAGCGGATAAAGCCGTCGAAAACGCGGCCGAAAGATTTTCCGAAGAAATCAAGGATGTTTTGCGCGCGCAAAAGATCGGCTTCACCAAGGTAGCCAGGGCTAACAAGTGGGATGTTGAAGTCGTGCTTCCGTCGGCCGAGCAGCAGAACGAAATGAACCAGGCAATCCAGAAGGATTTTCCGAGGCTCAAGCCGTCCACGTCCGAAACCACGGCTGAAGGCAGCCACACCCTTCTCACCATAGATCAGAAGGAAGTCAATAACATCCGCTCCCAGGCCATCGCCCAGGGACTTGAGACGATCCGGAACCGCATCGACCAGTTCGGAGTAAGAGAGCCGGACATCCGTCCGGAAGGGGAAGATCGCATACTGGTACAGCTGCCGGGCATTTCAAATCCCCAGGAGGCCATCAACCTCATTGGCAAGACGGCGGTCCTCGAGTTCAAGCTCGTCGCACAGAACGTAACCGATCAGGACATGCGGGAGAACAAGCTCCCCGCCGGGGTCAGGGTCTACCCCATGCGCCCCTCCGAACGGAGCACGCGCGGCGAGAGCAAGATTGCGCTTGAAGACAAGACCCTTTTGACCGGCCAGTACATTACCGATGCGCGGGTCGAAATAGGATCGCGCAACTTCGGTGAATCGCAGATCGCTCTCGAGTTCGATGCACAGGGCGCCAGGGTCTTCGAGCGCGTGACGGGCGAACATGTAAATCGCCAGCTCGCCATCGTGCTGGACGGCGTCGTTTACTCCGCCCCCAATATCAAGGAGCGGATCAGCGGCGGCAGGGCCGTTATCACGGGTTCTTTCACGGATGAGGAGGCCAAGGTGCTCGCCATTGCGCTGCGCACCGGCAGGCTGCCCGCTCCGGTAAAGATCCTCGAACAGCGCACGGTCGGACCTGCGCTGGGTCTTGATTCCATCACCAAGGGCATACTGGCCTCGGCCATCGGCGGTCTGGGCATCATCATCTTCATGGTTGTCTATTACAGGTTTTCAGGGGTCATCGCAGATTTTGCCCTGGCCATCAATATCCTTTTGCTTCTGGCTTCAATGGCGATCGTGGGCGCAACGCTTACCCTTCCCGGTATTGCCGGTATTGCTCTCACAATCGGTATGGCGGTCGATGCCAACGTGCTCATCTACGAGCGGATACGGGAGGAGCTGCGGCTTGGGAAAACCCCGCGGGCATCGGTTGAAACGGGCTACGGCAGAGCAACCACAACGATTCTGGACGCCAACGTCACGACCATTATCGCGGCTCTTGTCCTCTACCAGTTCGGGACCGGCCCGATCAAGGGTTTCGCTGTCACGCTGAGCATCGGCCTTGTGGCGAATCTCTTTACGGCGATCTTTGTCACCCGGGTTATTTTTGACTACCTCCTGACCGAGCGGCGGGTAAAAGAGCTTAGCATCTAGCCGGAATCATAAGGTGAAAAGAATGGAATTCATAAAACCAAATCTCAAAATCGACTTTGTGGGATTTCGCTATAAGGCCTTCATGATTTCCGGCCTCATCATCGTAGCAGGCTTGATTGCCCTGCTCCTTAACGGCGGATTGAAAATGGGCGTCGACTTCGCCGGCGGCATGCTCATCCAGGTGAAATTCGACAAGGCTACCAGTCCGGACGACATCCGGGACGCGCTCAAGGGGACCTTGTCCCAGAGCTTTGTTCAGCAGGTCGGCGCCAAGGGCGACAACGAATACCTGATCCGCACCGAGGCCGTCAACGAGCAGTTGGAGAGCCTGTCCAACAAGATCGAAAACGAGCTCACCCAAGCCTACGGCCCGGGCCAGCAGGTGCTCAGGGTGGAAATGGTCGGACCGAAGGTTGGAAAGGATTTACGGCAGAAGGCGCTCTACGCCTTCTTCTATTCCCTCCTGCTGATAGGCGTCTACGTCTCCGGCCGGTTTGAATTCAAATGGATCAAAAGTCTGATCATGGTCGTCGCGCTGATCCTTTGCACCTTTTTGCTCGACGCCCTTGGACTGAGCGCCACCGTGACAATCGCCGGGTCTTTGATCCTGACACTGTTTCTGTGCTGGGTGCTGCAGCTCCCGTATGCGCTCGGAGCCATCATTTCTCTACTGCACGACATGCTTACAACGATCGGCATGCTCGCGATTTTCGACAAGGAGTTCACCCTCGAGGTCCTTGCGGCGCTTTTGACCCTTGCCGGCTATTCGATAAACGATACGATCATCGTCTACGACCGTATCCGCGAGAACCGGAGCAAGGACAGAAAGCAGTCGTTCGGAGAAATGATCAACATGTCGATCAATCAGACGTTGAGCCGTACCGTGCTCACGTCGGCGACCGTGTTTTTCGTCGTTCTCTGTCTCTTCCTGTTCGGCGGCACCGTTATTCACGACTTCTGCTTTGCGATGCTGTTCGGCGTCATCACCGGAACGTATTCGTCGATATACATGGCGAGCCCGATACTTCTGTTCTACGAGGAATTGAGGGCGAAGCATCAGACCAGGAAAAGACGCTCGACTGCCGCGGCAAGGTCAAAATAGCCAAGCTGCAAAGATGGAATGCGATAAGGGCGACCCTCTCGGGCCGCCCTTTTTTTATCTTTATTTGGTTTCAGAAGCGTTCCTTGGTACATTCTTGAACGCAAATGTGTATCACGGGGCGCTGACTGATCTCACCGGAAGACCGGGGACTCCGGTCTCTTTTACTGCATCACCCAGACCGACATGTTCTTGAAGGACGAAAGGATCTTTTTCGTAACGGATGTCTTGAGGAAACTCCAGGTGCCTTCGGGTTGTGAGTGTCCGAGCCCCACGATTCCCACTCCGCTCTTTCCGCACCAGGAGAGGATTTCTCCGACGGTGTCTCCCCTGTTCGGGATGATGGCAATCCGCAACCGGGACTCGTCGATTCCCTGATCCCGGATCAACTCGGAAGACTTCGCAAGATAAGGCATCGCCGTCTTTCCTTCCGGCGAAGAGGCCCAGGCGGAAAGCTCCGCCGAAGGAGGCTCAAGACCGGACACGATGGCATAATCGCACGACTTGGACGCGTGCAGCAGGGTGATCGACGTATTTGTTTCAGAGAGCATGAAGGCGGCATGATCGGCGATGCGCAGGGAAGCCTCTTCGTTGAATATGCAGATGGCGGCATTGGTTGGGTCCACGCTTCCATCCGTAAACCAGATCGGGCTCGCCAGGCAGTGCTGCAGCAGCCCGGACGGAGAACTCCCCTTGAGAAAACCTTCCAGGGCGCTCGAAACCGTCTGCTGCACGAGGACGGCGTCGACCTTTTTCATGTCCGCAAGAAGACAGGCATGCTTGGCAACGCTCATTTCACGCTGCTCCATGTGCTCATGCAGGAGTTCCTCCGCAAAACCCGCTTTAAGGAGCACCTCCTTCGCATCGGCGAAAATCCGGCGCGTTTCCTTTTCGCGGTTTTCGAGATACTCCCTGCGCCTTTTCATTATGTCGGCCGAATCGGCATACATGCCCGAATATGCGGGCGGCAGGGGAGACACGAGATAACCCAGTATGAGGTTTACATCGCGCAGTCCCGGATAAAGTCTGCTTACGAACTCAATCGGCCGCAGCGCTTCCCTCGACCCGTCAATAGGAAGCAGCAGACACTTGGGAAGATGCTGAACCGTCATACCCCGCCCCCTTGAAAAAATCGATATCCGAACAGTCGGACCTCCGCCCGCATGGAACGTCATGCGGACCGCTATCATTTAAGTCGGAAACTCACCTGCGCAATACCCCCTTTTCGGCAAACATTCGAAACAAGGCTTCGCAATCATCCGCGACCCAGTCGGCTCCCGCATGAATGAGTTCCTCACGGGTCTTGCTGCCGCTGCAGACACCCGCAGTCATGACGCCGGCAGCTTTTCCGGTCTGAATATCCAGAGGATGATCGCCGACCATGACGGCGGCAGCCGGTGTGGCTCCCATCGCCCGGAGCGCCAGGAGCAGGTGTGCGGGATCGGGCTTCGGCGCCGGAACGTGGTCTCTGGCCAGAAACGCGGAGCAGTAGCGCGCAATATCGGGAAAAACGACTCGAACTGCAGCCTCGCAGTTTCTTGTGATTATAGCGGTTTTCAGCCCACGGAGCAGAATTCCGTCAAGCAGCGGCCGCGTAAACGGGAAAAGGGCGCCCCGCCCCGCCGCCTCCATTTCCATCGCCTCGATGAGCCCAAGCGCTTCCTTGCGGAAATCGGCCGCTCTGCCGCCGTTTTGCCCCTCTATGCTCTGCGAGATCCACGCAATCGCCTCGAGCGCCGGGAGAGTCGCGGGAGGGCGGGCGGGAGCCAAAAACCTGTCGGCGAGTTCTCCGACCCGGAGCTTCATCAGCGGGAAATCGAGGTGGAGTTCAGCAAGAGTGCCGTCGAAATCGAATACAACGGTATCAATTGTCAAGCGCAATTCCTCCTGAAATATTGGAAACTTCATCGGCCGAAACGCCGATATTTCTTGCCCAAGCGGGAACGCTTCGCTATCCTCTGAAGCTCCGCCGATTACGGGGCGGAGATACTTCAAAGCACGCATTGGGATCAGGTTTAATATCCCGGAACGGATCGTGAAATGTCCATACCTATTTTGAGTTTCGACCAGGTAATCGATTATCTGCTCGCTTCCAGGCAGCCTTACTATGAAAAGTACCTCGCGATGTACTCCAGCTGGTACGGCGGAATCGTAACGGACCCCGCCCTCATGATGGTCCCGGTGGACGATCACATGGTGCACAGAGGAGACGGAGTCTTCGAGGCTTTCAAGTGCACCCGCTGGAACATTTACTCCCTCGACCGTCACCTCGACAGGATGCAGGCATCCCTCGACGGCTCGCAGCTCTCGCTCCCCGTCAGCCGCGAGGGGCTGATCGACATTATCCGCCGGACGATTCGCGCCGGCAACTGCGGCGACTGTCTGGTCCGGCTGCTCATATCCCGAGGGCCGGGCAGTTTCAGCGCAAACCCCTACGACTCCATCGCGAGCCAGATCTATGTGGTGGCCTTCGCCTACAACGGACCGCCCCCTTCGCGCTACGAAAAGGGAGTAAAGCTTGTAACGAGCAGGGTTCCCCTTAAAAGCGAGTTCTTCGCGACGGTAAAGAACTGCAACTATCTCCCGAACGTACTCATGGTGAAGGAAGCCCTTGACTCGGGGGCCGATTTCTCGGTCTCGATCGACGAGCGCGGATTTCTGGCCGAAACCGCGACGGAAAACGTCGGAATCGTCACAAAGAACGGGGAGTTCCTGGTGCCGCGCTTTCTGCGGACGCTTCGCGGCATAACGGTATCCCGCGCGCTCCAGTTCGCGGAGCAGATGGAAGGCTCCGATCTCAAATCGGTCGTCCAGGCCGACATCACGCGGGAGCAAGCGCTCGACGCGACCGAGGTTTTTGTTTTTGGAACATCCTTCGACATTTTTCCCGTCGTCGAATACGACGGCAGAAAAATCGGCGACGGCGCGCCCGGTCCCATTTTCAAAAAGCTTTTGCAGCGTTTCCGGGAAGATGAGTCGAGCAATACCGCGTTGCTGACGCCGGTGAACTAAGCCGATTCGCCCTGTCTCCCCGGTTCGCGGATTCCTTCCTCCGGACTTGAAGAGAATCAGGGCTCAGGCGGCAATCGCCAGCCCTTCCGGGACTCAAACACGACAACAGGCGAGTTTGCGGCATGACGGCCCGTCCTTTTTTCTGGCTCACCGTTTGCTTCACTCTCGGAATTGCCGCGGGGCGTCTGCTCGCACCCTCCCCGGGCAATTCCTTCCTGTTCGCCGCAATCGCCCTGATGTTGCTCGCATCGCTTCTGGCACCATCCAGGATCTGCCGTCATTCTCTTTTTTGCTCGATAGCCGCGATCGCGTTTTTCGTCTTCGGAATGTGGGCAGCCAGGGGGGCGGCGCCCGACCCGCAGCAGTTCCGGTCCATAGAGCCTTTCCTGGACCGGCACGCGGTCTTCATCGCCGAAGTCTCGGCCCCGCCCGACTACTATCCGGAAAAAACCCGAATTCCGCTTCGCCTGATATCGGCCCTGGAGGAAGACAAGAGGGTGATGCTTGACGGCGGCGTTCTCCTGACGATCTCGCGGAAATCCGGCGGCGCGCCATCCGCTTTCCTGCTTCCCGGCGACCGGTTGCTCCTGCGAACGACCCT
>JAJFVB010000178.1 GCA_021372055.1 Desulfobacteraceae bacterium
AATGCCTGCCTTCCCGGCTCATTGTGCCCGAGCCGATGACGATGCCGGTTGAGCGGTTCAGAAGTATTTTGTTCCCGACGCAAATCGGGCTGGAGCAAGCCTTGCCAAGCTGTTTGGGTTCGAAATTGAGCCTTGGGGGAAGAAAGGTGTTGTAGGTCACCATCCTGGCAAATTCGAGTTCCTCCCTCCTGAATTTGCTGTGGTAGGTATCTCCCTCCTCGGAGAGACATTCCGCCTGTATTTCCCTGTCTTCGAGGACGTCTATCAGAAGCTGGGTTCCGGCGGGAATTGCACCGGATTGCCCGGAAACGGTCTGGTCCGAGAATATCTGCGTGTCGACGACCCCAAGCCGCTCGTTGGGAGCGGGCCCGGGGTACCCGGGAACGCCGTTGAGCCAGATTTTTCGTGCGCGGGTGAACACCCCTCTGCCCGCCACCGGTACCAGCAGCATTGCCGAACAGCCGCGTATGCTGCTGCTGAAAGCAAAGGTCACGACGTCGACATCGATTGAAGCCGGTTTCACCTCATCCCGAAGCAGCCCGGCAACTTCCATCTCGGTCATTACGGAAGCGTCGCCCTTCCGGACTTTCTCGTTTATTTCCCAAATGGTCTGTGGCTTTCCCTTCATTGCCGGCCCCCTCCCCTCATCGTATGGACGCGTCCTCGATCACCTCGGTGAGGTGCAAAACCCGCTGCGGCATGTCGCGCCTGCTCAAGCCGTCAAGGAGCTGAATCATGCAGCCGGGACAGTCATTGACGACTACTTCCGCGCCGGTCCTCGCAATGGATTCGATCTTTTCCTCGCCTATCCGTTTGGAAAGATCGGCGCTGTGCAGACTGAAGGACCCGCCGCACCCGCAGCACCCCTTGTAGTCCATCTCCACAAAGTCGCTTCCGAATACCTCCCGCAGTATCTGCCGCGGCTCTTCGGTGATCCCCTGATAGCCCGCGAGGTGGCAGGGGTCGTGATACGTCACGCGAACTCCCGGCGGCAGCTTTGAGCGGTACCGCATGGGTTTGTACTCGGCCAGTTCGACGAGGAGTTCGGAAATGTCCCTGACCTTTGCCGCCAATTCGAGGAAATCGCCTTGACGCGGGTCATCCCTGAAGAGGTTGGCCCACCCTTCCTTAAGGGTCGAACCGCAGGTCGCGCAGCCCGTGACGATCAGGTCCGCCTTCGCCGCGAAGAGCGCTCTCAGGTTGCGCAGGGCCATCTGCCTGGCTGTTTCGACGTCTCCATTGGCTTCCACGGCGATCCCGCAGCAGCCCTGGTCTTTCGGAAAGATCACTTCGACGCCCGAAGCGTTGAGCAACCGGACCAGCGACCTGCCCGCCGAGGGCAGGACATATTCCGTGGCGCAGCCGGAAAAATAGGCAACGCGAAGCTTTCGATCCGCACTGCCGGCCAGAGGAGCATTGGACTCCGAAAGGGTTTCGCTCAGGAATGCGTTCGCGATCGAGGGCAGTTGGCGTCCCTTGGCCAGGCCGAAAAAATAGAGGGGAAGGTGCCTCAGGACCACCCCCTGCTTCAGCGAGCCTTCCCGTTTCGAGCGGGGGAGAAGGCACTGGAGCCGTGATGCGAGGCGGAGCCATCTTCCCATCGACTTTCTGTCCGCCATGATTTTCCGGAAGACCATCGACTTGGCCGCCGGCAGTCCCTCCTGGCGAATCAGCTCGCCCCTTGCCGCCAGTACGACCAGGTCGTTTCTGACGCCTCTGGGGCAGCCGGCAACGCAACGGCCGCACAGCAGGCATTTTTCGAAGATGGTCTTCAATTCGCTTTCCGCAGCCGCGTCCACCTTATAGCCGAAAGATCGCAGCAGGTGATTGCGTCCCCTCGGACCGTACTTTTCGTCGAATCTTTCCCGGTATACCGGACAGGAATGGAGGCAAGTCCCGCACCCGATGCACTTATCCACATTTGTTTGAAACGTGATGTTTTTCGCTGCTTCCACGGTGTTTTCCATCCTTCACGTTCCTTTCCCGCGGCGGCGCTGTTCGCCGCACAGGCTCAGCCTGCCCGGCTTTCCAGTTCCAGATCGGAATCGGTCAGCAGGAAATCTCCTCTTTCGAGCACTTCCTTCATACGCCTGGCCAGCAATTCAGACCTGAATCGATTGGACTGTCTGAATAGGATCGGGATATCGTTGCCGAACACATGGACTTTCCCGATGCACCCGCGCGGCGTATCGCCTTTGCCCTTGAAAGCTCCTCCCATGCAGTTCGAAGTGCATGCGCCGCAGCCGAAGCACAGCGTTTCGTCCAGTTTCTTGTCCTTCCAGGAGATGGCGTTCATCGGGCAGTAATATTCGGCCGGACACTGAAAGGAGCAGCAGATGCACCGCTCGGGGTCGAACTCCACTTCCAATCGGGCGTCTTTCCATATGTGCGCGTAGGTGAGGCTGGTGATTCCCACTCTGTCGCTCAGGTCGGCCACGTTAAGCGGTATTTTTTCGTCCAGGCAATTCGAAAGACCGTCAAGGACTTCCTGTGAGGTGATGGGAAAGGGAAAAGAAATGCCGTTGGTGACCTCGACTCCGAAACTGGTCTTGAAGCCTCCCATGAACTGCGGGTCCATGCCGAACATGTCGCCTGAGACAAAAAGGCATCTCTTGGAAGGCGAACTCCTTGTTCCATAGCTGATGAGCACGCCCGGGACGCCGTTTATGAGCATTTTCATCCCGCCTTTGAGCACTTTTTGGAACGGGTCGTTTTCCAGCGGATTCAGTTCCCCGCTGCCGCTCATTGTCAGGCCGCGCATCCGCGGAATGGGACGGCAGCTGAAAATCGAGGTGGGATTTCGCCGATAGGACTGCTGATTCTTGATATTGCCAAAAGCCATATAATTCTGGAAATCATTACGGAAATTATAGAGCCTGGCAAATTTGATCCTGTCCAGTGTGATCGGGGTGCAGGTGCTTTTCCCCGACCGGTTTACACACTCGACTTCAACCTGCCTTCCCTCGACCAGGTCCCTCAGGACGTGGCCTCCACCATAGCGTCCCCGGTGATCGACACTTTCCGTCGTCCCGTAAATCACCGTTTCGATCCACCCGGATCTCTCGGGCTCGGAGTGCGGAACGGGATAGCACGGGACCCCGTTTATCCACATGTCCCGGATCGGCCTTTCACCGTTGCCGATGTCTATCGGTAGAAGGAGCATCGCGGAGGTGCCGGACATGACCCCCCTGGTGCCGGTCGTCACGACGTCCACGTCGGAAACCTTGAACCGGTACCCGCTCCTTACCTCTTTTTTGAACTCCATGGCCGTCATGATGACGGCGGTTCCCTTTTTCAATTTCTCATTGATATCAGCTATGCTTTTTTCGGCCTTATTCATGGAGAACTCCTGAAAAACCATCAGCCGATGATCTCGACCTGCCCCCAGGCCCCTATACGGTCCGCAGCCAGTATTATGATTCCGTCAACCCCGATTTCCCGCGCCCTGTCGATGCCTCGTTCGATATCCAGCCGGGACTTGATCATGTTCCCCACGGAAGTGGCGGCCGCATCCGCCAGCGCGGCCGATTCCGCGAAGACCGTGACGGCATCCGCCATTCCGAAACTCAGGGAATGGCCAAGTTTCCCGGATGAAGTGCAGATTCCGGCGGGTTTTTCCGTGGGCCCCACGGCGACCTTCAGCCCCTTGAAAGGCGAACTCTCCGCAAGGAGCAGCATCTCCCTTCTTGAAGAAACATGGAGCATGATATCGCCGCCGTTTTCGACTATCAGGTCCCGGCTGACGGGGAGCAGCCGGCGTCCGATATGATCCGCGACCGCCCCGGCCACGGTGGCCATGGGCCCCACGTTCGCCCTGGCGCTTGCATCCAGCATGTCCCTAATGATGTCCGGCGCCTCTTCGTCCATCGGGACCGGTTCGAGCGACCATGAAAAAACCGGATGCTTCCCGATGTAGGATTCGATCTGTTCGCGGCACGAGCGAATAGCCGGCAACGCTTCACGGCTCAGGTCGCGGCCGGCGGATATGAGCACATCCGTTTCCTTGACCCGCAGTCGCGCCGAGACCAATCCTCTGGGCCTTACAAGCGCGCGGTATTCTTCCGGTCCAAGCTCGGCGGTGGCCAGCATCGGATCTAGTTCTCCGCCGGGAGACTTATCGTGACGTCCCCCATTTCTCTGAGTCTCTTTTCATTGAGCGCAAACACCACATCGCCCGGATACCCGAAGTAGATGCACTTCATGCTGCAGCGGGTCGCGCAGGCGGGCATCATGCCCCGCCGGAACCGCTCCTCGCAGCAATCGCATCTTTGGCCGTCATTCGGCGTTGCCCCGGGGCATGTGACCCAGAAATTGTACGGGTCGTGGTAGGCGCACGGGGTACCACAATGCCTGCAGGAGAGCGGCAACCGCACGCACGTTTCGTTTTGCGGATTTTCCTTCATCTGCGCGCGAAAGGATCTAGGCCCCACGTCTCCCACAGATCCCTCGGCATGCTCGATCCGGCAGGCAAACTGGCAGGACCCGCACGAAATACAGCGGTCGAGATCCACCATCATGACGATTTCATCTTCCGGCAGCCCGCTCAGATCGGCTTCCTGTCTTTTGAAGTTCTTGCTGACCCAGATAATCTTCATGTCAAATCCTGAATCACCAGTCCGGTCCCGGCGGAAAGCGGGCCGGCTGCGGTTCAATGTCCGCCCGCGAGGAACCGGACGATCCTCTCCCGCGAAAGGTTCCGATCCGACCCCGTCTTGTAAGCAGTGACCAG
Organism: Desulfobacteraceae bacterium; assembly: GCA_021372055.1. Taxonomy (GTDB): domain Bacteria; phylum Desulfobacterota; class Syntrophobacteria; order Syntrophobacterales; family Syntrophobacteraceae; genus SbD1. The sequence goes on from JAJFVB010000178.1 coordinate 4,730, forward strand.
TGCAAATGAATCGGGTGCGCGGCCATGCGCCGGGATATCGAAGAGCGACATCGGTCCCGCGCATTGCAAATCCTGGTCCGGATACGCACCCTCCGGGACCCAGACGACTGAAACGTCCACATCGTCTGTCAGCCGGGCCGGAGCGCGAACTTGTCCCCGCGCGTTTTCCACAGTCACACTATCCCCGTTCTTCACCCCGATGGCCTCTGCAAGACGGGGATTGATCTTGACGAACCGGCCCTCTTCGCCGTTCTTGCCGAATACGAAATCTCCGAACTGGTCGAGGGAATCGACGGCCATGCCGGTGATGAGCATAAGAGGATGAGCCGGTTCCGAAGAACGCGCGCGCTCCGCCGGTGAAAAAGGCGGGAATTCGATCTTTCCGGACGCAGTGGGGAAACGCTTCCCGGATGAGTCGAGACTCCGGTTTCGCTGGAACAGGATGTTTTGCCCCCTGACGGTCCCTCTTACAAACCTTGTCGACTCGAATTCGAGCAGCGAGGATTCCGCGCACGGCCATAGGATGCCCCCGGGAGCATTCCGGTTCGGGTCGAGGCGGTCAAATCCGATTGCGGATGTGAGAGGATTTTGCCGAAGCATTGCATCGCAGAAAGCGGAATCCCTTTCCGCGCGGCTTGTCTTTGCCAGGGAGTCGAAGGCCGGGAGTCCCAGCGCGCCGGCAAGATCCACCCAGAAATCGAGTCGCGAGCGGCAATCGCCCGGCGGATCGGCAACCTTTCCGTGGGCCTGGACGGCCCGTCCGTTGCTGCGCGTGTAAATGCCGTCATATTCCAGCCAGTGACTGACCGGAAGGAAGACGTGCGAGAGTTGATATGTCCCGTTTTTGCACGAAGACAAATGCACGATCAGCGGGATCCTCGAAAGGGCGGCCCTGGTCTCTTTTCCCCCGGTAAGCCCGATGCACGGGTTGCCGTGCCAGAAAAGGGAGCCGATGGTCTTGCCTTCCGCGAGAAGCCGCTCGAGGTGAACGCCTCCGCGACCGTCGCCCTCACCGGCGCGATCCCCGGAGAAAGGAGATACTCCCAGGAAGTTCACTCCGCCCCCCGGAATGCCGATCGAGCCGCTAAGACAGGCCACGGCGGCACACCCGAAGAACTCCGCACCCGTCAGGAACCGCCTCGATATTCCCCCTCCCGCGATAACCTGGACGGGTTTCGCGGCGCCCAGGAGTTCAACGAAGCGGTTCAATCGAAGCGGATCAACCCCGCAGGTTCGACAGACCATCTCGGGGGTAAATTTCTCGACCTCTGATCCGAGAGCCTCGAAGCCTTCCGTCCATTCCGCAACGAAGTCTGTATCCACAGAGTTTCGCCGCAGCAGCAGGTGAAGAATTCCTCCGAGCAGGACCGACTGGGTCCCGGGCTTCACCCTCAAAGCCATGGTGGCCTTTGACGAGGTCACGCTGTCGTGCTGGTCGATGCAAAGCAGCGTAGCGCCGCGGTCCCTGGCGTCCAGGATGGGTCCCAGGGTGATGGGGTCCGAGGCCGCGAGGTCACAGCAGTAGAGCAGTATGCAGCGACTGTTGCACCAATCGCGGGGCGAATTTGTCTGAAGATTTGCGATAGGAACGCCGAACATCCGGCTGGTAAGTCCGTTTGCGTCGACAGGGGCCGGATGGAAGCGAGAAGGGCCGTAGGGGACCTTGAGGCACTGTGCAAGGCGGTCCCCCGCGGCGGTATAATCAAAGGGATCGGATTGGCGGCCGTATATCACGATCGAATCCGCGCCGTTCCGGTCGATCAGGTGCTTGAGCTTTTTTGCAGTGAAATCGATTGCCTCGTCCCACCCGGCATCTCTGAACGGCTCTGAGAGGCTCTGCCTGATCGCCGGCGTCGTGAGCCGTTCGGGATGGTCGTGATAGAAACAGGTGAGCAACCCCTTGGGGCAGATGGAACCTTTGTTGAGAGGATGTTCTTCGTCTCCGAAGATGTCCGTCGGCTTTCCGTCTTTCAAGAAGACCTTCAGTCCGCACCCGGCGGGACAGTTCCCGCAGGTCGTTTTGCGGACGCTTTCAAACGGACGTACTGTTTCCTGCAATTTTCTGAAGGCCATTGAAAACCTCGTGGTCGGATTCGAGCCTGCGAACTGCTTCGCCAACTTCACAGGCTCACATTTGGATGCCTGTCTTTCGCCGATTCACGTGCCGGTTTCTTCAGCGCATCCGGGAGACATGCGAGCCGTGATCGTTCTCCTCGAGAGTCTGCGCTTGGGGCTTTCACTCTTATCAATGCAACCAAAGTGCCAGGGGATTTGGGAAGATTCTCGTGACGATCCCGTGGCGCATGTGAAAGCGGCCACAGGACTCGGACGGTGGGAAATCGGCTTTATTTTTTAAGAATATGCCATATACACTAATCGTTTTCTTATATCTTGTATATAGCTGATACTGCATGATATAAGTATACAGAGCCGACTGCAGGTCTCCGGACGCATGCATGTAATCCGTTGAATACATGTAATCATTGTAGTACGCTTAGCTGAGTACATCTCCCGCGCCGATGTACTGTTTTTCATTGAAATGCTGGTATCTTACCCGCTTGGTTGTTCGTTCCCGGCGATGGAATGCTCAGGGGAGGAGTAACAAATGAAAAGCAACATCACCTGTCCCGATCTCAATCCGATCCACCTGGAAAAATACACCGGCTGTCTCTACAAGGATGTGCTCGACCGCGCCACGATAGGCATCCTGGTTACCAACAGGGCCGGTGACATCAGGTATTTGAACAGGGCATACGCCGACATGTTCGACATGACGATCGAAACGGCCTTGACCAGGAACATAAACGACTATTTCCCGAATTCAAAGCTGATGGGTGTCATGAAAACCGGTCGGCCCGACAGGGCGATACGGTTTTCGTACAAGGGGCGGGAAGCGCTGATCAACCGATATCCCATCTCGGACGGGGGAGAAGTCATCGGCGGTTTGCTGGAGGTCTATTTCAGGGACATCTCGGTCCTGATAGATCTTCTCTCCGAGGTGAACCGGCTGGAGAAGAAGGTCCAGTATTACAAGCGAAAAACCCAGGGCCTGCCGGGGGCGAAATACACCTTTGACGATCTTGTAGGCGAGAGCGAAAGCATAAGGAATTTCAAGACCCTTGGGGAGCGCTTCGCGAAATCCTCCCGCCCCGTGCTCCTGACGGGGGAAAGCGGAACAGGCAAAGAGCTGGTGGCGCACGCCGTCCATTCCGCCAGTCCGAGGGCCGGTGAGGTTTTCATAAGCGTGAACTGCGCCGCAATCCCCAAGGATCTGATGGAAGCGGAGCTGTTCGGGTTCGAAGAAGGCACTTTCACGGGAGCCAAACAGGGAGGGAGCGCGGGAAAGTTTGAATTGGCCGACAGGGGGACCATCTTCCTTGACGAGATCGGAGAACTCCCCATGGAAATGCAGGCCAAGCTGCTGAGGGTGATTGAAAACGGAGAAATTCAGAAAATCGGCGCATCCTCGTACGCAACTTCCGATTTTCGCCTGATTGCGGCCACCAATAAAGATCTGCTGGCTGCGATAGGCCAGGGAACATTCCGGGAAGATCTCTACCACCGGCTGAATATCCTGGTATTGCATGTGCCGCCTCTGAGGGACAGGCACGGAGACGTGCTCATCGTCGCGGCGAGCCTGCTGCGGAACATGGCGGAGGGGGATCGCAAGGGGATGATGACCTTTTCTCCGGAAGTCCAGCATCTTTTTCAATCCTACTCCTGGCCGGGCAATATCCGGGAACTCAGGAACGTGCTGTCCTTTGCCTGTGTTTCGCTCGATGACGGGCAACATGAAATCAGGATTCGCAATCTTCCCCCGTACCTCGTTGAGAAGGGGCTGAAAAGTGCGGAGCCCTCCCGCCCATTCCTCACGCAACTGAGCCAGATACGGCAGAAAAGCGAGAAAGACGCCCTGATTGCCGCACTGCAGAAGTCCGGGCAAAACAAGGCCGAAGCCGCCAGGATCCTTGGAATCTCCAGAAATGAACTGTACAAGAAAATGAAGAAATACGGCATTCCGCTTTAGGAGTCTTGGCTTTGCAGCGGCAGGGAACGCGCCCCGCGGGTCGGGATGGAAGGCTCCGGAGTTGAAGACCATTCGGTGAAACCGGATGAAACGCGACATCCTGCCCCGATGCCATGGAGCAGAATGTCGGTCCATGCGGCTAGAAGTACTTTTCGACCACCTGCTGCGCAACTTTCGCGGCATTGGCGTTTATCTGCGAGTCGGGCATTTCGTCCACCCCGAAAATGTCCTGGTCGCATTCGTAGAGTTGGTTTGCAAACACCACCTGCGGTTCAAGGTCCGGGAAGGCGCCTTCGGTGAGGCGGGTGCCGCAGGCCATGCCGCACCCATCCAGAATCAGGACCCGGCCCGCCCTCCGGACCAGCTCCCTCATGCCTCCCGTCTCCTCCAGCAGGCCTCCGTGGCAGATACGGACCGCCTTACCGGGGACGAGGTCGTGAGCGATCAGATTGGCCGCTCTCCTTGCGGTCTCTCCCTTGAGGCACATACCCTCGCAGCAAATAACCGCGTCTTTGGGTGGACCTGCCGACAGGTGTTTCCGCGCATAGCCAAGGCCTGCCTTGCAGGAACTCTCCGCCAGTCGAATCTGGATCGTTTTTGCCATTGTCTTTCTCCTCGGAACTCACGGGCCCCAGATGCGTATCGCTCATTTCGGGGCATCCCGGTCCCGTTTTTCCGCTTTGCTTTCCTCTTCAGCCTTGGGGGAACAGCACCCTGCCATCATCTCCTGCATCGTTTCCCCGCAGGAACAGCAGGAACCTCCCTTCTTGGAAATCATGTTCCCCATCATCTCCCGCATGTTCGAGAAACACCCTTTGGAATTCTTGCGCTTTTCGGTATCGCCGTCTGTCATCTTCGTTACCTCCTTTTCAGTTTTCTCGGCCCTTCTCGGGTTCTGCATTCCCGATGGAAGAGGTATTTCCGAGTTTGCATTAGAGACGAAGCTACCAAGGGGAAGGTTACAGAACTTGCGGATTTTCCGATCGACAAATAAAAAACGGCCCCGGATCGGGGCCATTGGGCAGGAAGAGTTCCAAGATTATCTCGGCTTATCTCTATTGATGGCATCCCACGCAAATTTTTCCAAGCAGGATTTTGAACATTGAAAATCGGACTGCATACGTTACAATCCAGATGGAGAAATTCGGATTGGTACTCTCTTGTCCGTATCTACAGAGAAGATATTTGATGGCAACATCGAGCTTCTCATATTTCCATCTCATATTCATGCGGTTTTAAAACCAATGCGCAAACACCATGCAACTGAATCCTAAGGATATGAGTTGTCTTATATATACCTTTATATCAATGCTACAATAAGAATTACAATTACCGACACGAAGTACAAACAATGCACCGGCAAAGATATGGCTGGATTCTTTTTTAAAAAGCGTGGGGAACTCGCCCCACACACCCCCACGCCGGCTGCGTGGCGCCAAGCGCTTGCGGGGGTGCGGGGGAATCATTCCCCCGCTCTTTGGTGTACGGTCGGCAGACTCACGGTGAATTTCGCAGGAATGAGGAATCCCCATGGTGTCCACAGTTGAACATGAAGTACTGATTCACGAAAGCCCGAATTCAAAGATCTATCGTCAAGCACCGGACCCGGAAGGCGGACCGGCGGTCATCAAGGTTTGCGCTTCTCCCGATCACAATCCCGCTCATTTCCTTCGGCTGAAGAACGAATACGAATTCCTCAAGAACCTGGGCATAGAAGGAGTTCGAAAAGCCCTGAGCCTCACGGCAATGAGGGAAAAACCCGCTTTGGTCATGGAATACGTTCCCGGAGAAACCCTCAGGCAAGCATTCGTGGAACGAAACCAGCCGTTGACCGTCTTCCTCCGCGTGGCAATCCGGATTGCCGAAATCCTAGCTCAGGTGCACCGGCAGCGCATCATACACATGAACGTCAGCAGCGAGAACATCCTGGCCGATCTCCCAACGGGGCAAGTCACCCTGATCGATTTCGGCCTTGCTTCCCGGCTCGATTCACAGGCCCGGTTTCCGGTCAATTTGGAGATGCTGCCGGGGACACTGGCCTATATCTCCCCGGAGCAAACCGGCCGCATGAACCGCATGGTAGACTATCGGACGGATCTCTACTCCCTCGGCGTGACCTTCTACGAAATGCTCGCCGGACGCCTTCCCTTTGAAAGCGAAGACCCTCTGGCGCTGGTGCACGCTCACATGGCAAAAGTGCCCCGGCCCGCAAACGAAATAAATCCGGAAGTTCCGCAGGCGCTGTCCGACATAGTCCTCAAACTGCTGTCCAAAAACGCCGAGGACCGCTACCAGATGGCTCTCGGCTTGAAGGCGGACCTTGAAAGGTGTCTCGCTTTTCTTTTGGAACCGGCCAATCGAGGAAGCCGGACCAGCTTCAGCTTCCCCCTGGGACAGTCCGACCACTCGGGCAGATTCCTCATCCCGGCAAAGCTTTACGGACGATCCAAAGAGACGGCGGCCATCCTTGACGCTTTTGAACGGGTTTCTGCGGGCGGGCGGGAATTCCTGCTTGTCGCGGGGACGGCGGGAGTCGGCAAATCGGCGCTTGTGGCGGAAATACACAAGCCCGTCACGAAGGAGCGCAGCTTTTTCATCAGCGGCAAATTCGACCAGTACCATCAGAATCAGCCCTATTCCGCGTTTTCACATGCTTTCGAAGAATTTGCCGATCTGCTCCTGTCCGAATCCGGCGGGACTCTTGACCGCTGGCGGGAGAGGATTCGGTTTGCCGTCGACGGCCACGGAGCCGTGCTGACCGAAGTGATGCCCGCTCTGGAAAAGATCATCGGCAAGCACCCCCCCGTATCGAAGCTCTCGGGAGCGGAAAAGAGAAACCTGCTTCATTTGACTGTCCGGAATTTCGTGAAAGCGGTCAGTACGGCGGATCGTCCTCTCGTCATATTCATCGACGACTGGCAATGGGCGGACACCGCTTCTTCGGAATTGCTGAAGGTCCTGATTACGGATAGGGAAATCAATTATTTTCTCATGATCGGGGCTTACAGGGACAGCGACGTCGATTCGGCGCATTCTTTCATGAACGCCCTGAGGGAGATCGGAGACTCGGGAATCGCTCCACGCACCATCCTCCTGGACAACCTGAAGGAAGACGATGTGCGCATGCTGGTTCAGGAGAGTCTTTCCGCCCCGGAATCCGACAGCCGGATCCTGGCCGGCCTGGTCTTCAAAAAGACCCGGGGAAACGCCTTCTTCACCCGCCAGTTCCTGCACACGCTCCACGAGGAGGGCTGGCTCCGGTTCGATTTTCGCGCACTCCGCTGGACCTGGGACATCGGCCGCATCGAGGCCCAAAACATTACCGATAACGTGGTTGAGCTCATGGCGGGCAAGTTGAGGCGGCTCCCCCGGGAATCCGCCAGGCTGCTGCAGTTGGCCGCCTGCATGGGCAACGAGTTTGATCTGCGCACGCTGGTGCTCATCAGCCAGACGAGCGGACAGACCGCGCTGGAACTGCTTTCGCAGGCGCTCGCCGAGGGTCTGCTGCTGCCGAAGGACAACTACTACAAGGTGCCCGAAACGGCCATGAATGCCCGATTCAGCTTCCTGCACGACCGGGTCCAGCAGGCGGCTTACGCACAGATCCCTTCTCATGAACGGAAATCGGTTCATCTGAGGATCGGCGATTTGCTGCTGGCAAATACTCCGGAAGCGGGGGGCAAGGACCGGCTCTTCAGCATCGTGCAGCACTACAATCATTCCGGGGACTTGCTTGCGGACCCGGCCGACAGGCTGAAAGTGGCCGGGCTCAACGTAAGAGCCGCGCAAACAGCCTATGAAGGAGCCGCGTTTCGATCCGCGCAGGACTACCTCCGGACTGCCCTGTCGCTCATGCCCCCGGACGCCTGGGACAGATACTACGATCTGACGCTTAAGATCCATTCGGACCTGGCCACGGTTCTTTGCCTCACCGGCGACTTTGTCCAAATGGAACAGATCTTTCAATGCATCGAAACACGCGCACGGACCCTGGCCGATACGGCTCACGCAAGACAGGCAAAGATTCAGAGCCTGCTCTTCCGCGGCGACTATGCCGATGGGATCGAACTCGGTTTGAGTTTCATCTGCGGCATGGGCCTTCAGGTACATCGGGACCTCTCGCCGGGGGATGCGCTCCAATACCTGCACGAAACCGCCGAGTGGTTGACCGAAGAACGCATCGAAAGTCTTGCGCATCTTCCCGAAGCAGATTCCGAGGTCGCGCTGATTCTTGAAGTCGCATCGGCCATAAACGGTTCCCTGTACAATACGAACATGTATCTTTTCAGCGTGTTCGTGTCCCGGGTCACCAGGCTGTGCATTGAAAGGGGCCTGACGTCCTGGGCTCCCGTGAACCTGATGACCTTTGCGATTCTTCTCAGCTCAAACCTTCACGATATCCCGAAAGCACGCCTTCTTGCCTCGGCCGCCATGGACCTGCTCCGTAACCGGTACCCTTCGGACAGTCCCATCTCGCCCATGAATATCGTCATCGGAGGATTCATCGGGCACCGTCACGATCATCTCGGCACCACCATCCCCATCCTTGCCGAAGGAGTGCAAAAGGGGTTGAGCTCGGGGAACTTCCTGTTCGCGGGCTACTGCGCCTGGTGGCACGCATGGCATCTTCTTTTCACGAGCGCTCCTCTGGCGGACGTGGAATCCGTATGCAGCCAATCGGCCAAAATCTGTCAAAAGATACAAATGGAACGCCAGCACGACTGGTGCTGCCTTGTAGAGCAGGCGGTCCTCAATCTGGAAGGGAAAAACGATGTTCCCTTTTCTCTGGCCGGAGCGGCATACGACGTACACGAGAAGTTGGCCCTGGCCTTCCGGCTAAACGACATGGCCGACGTGTTCCGCATTTTTTTCTACAAGGCCTGGCTGCATTACCTGTTCGGCAAGACGCAATCGGCGGTGGCCTTTTTCGAGGAGGCCGAATCATACCTGCTCTATGGGGCCGGCACCTACCTCATTCCCCTCTTCTACCTCTATGATGCGCTGGCTCACGCGGAGCATGCAAATGACACGGCTCCCGAAGAACTCGGCGAGATCATCCTGCGCATCAAGCGCAACCTGAAGGAAATCGAGGTCTGGGCCCGCTTTGCACCGGTCAACCATCAGCACAAAGTCTATTTGATGCAGGCCGAATGCGCCCGTCTCCAACAGCACCACTGGGACGCCGTGGAATTGTACGAAAAGGCAATCCGGGGGGCGGCGGACAGCGGGTTCACGAACGAAGAGGCCCTGGCATGCGAATTATACGGCAAATTCTGGGTGCAACGCGGCAAGCCGGAGATTGCACGGACCTTTCTCGCGAAAGCCCGGGAAACCTACGAAAAATGGGGCGCAAGGGGCAAAGCCGAACATCTCGAAGCTGCCTTCCGGTCCTATTTGGGCAAGTCCGGGGAACCGTCCCCGGCAATTCCTCCCGCACGGGTTCACCCGTTCGAAAATGCACCCCGGGCAAGCTGGCTCGATATCAACAGCTTGATCAAAGCGAGCCAGAATCTTTCCCGGTCCGTGCGGCTCTCCGATCTGCTGGAGAAGATGATCGAAATCCTTCTTGAAAACGCCGGAGCCGAAAAGGTCCTGATCCTCCACCGGGAGGCTTCGGATTGGTTCGTCGTGGCCGAGGGCCGTGTGGGGGAGAATTGCGTGAAAACCGGTCTGCGCCTGCCCGTTTCGGAGGCGGGGAACCTTTCGCCGGGCGTATTCAATTACGTGGCGCACTCGGGCAAGGCCGTGGTGCTGGAGGATGGCGCAAAGTCGGCCCAGTTCGGCGCCGAGGACTACCTGAACGAACAGGAAGTCAAGTCGGTGCTGTGCTTGCCGGTGTACTGCAAGGGCAGGCTCGATCTGGTGCTCTACCTGGAAAACAACCTGGTCCAGAGCGCATTTACCGAAAACCGGCTGGAGTTTCTGCAGCTCTTGTCCGGTCACATCGCCATATCGTTTGAAAATGCGCTCATCTATGAAAACCTGAACACTTCGATAACCGAGCGGAAGCGGGCGGAACGGACCCTCAAGGAAAGCGAGGAACGCCTGCGGATGGCCCTCGAGGGAGCCTCGGACGGCATCTGGGATTGGGACCTGCGAACCGGGCAGACATATTTCAGCCCCCGGTATTTCACGATGCTGGGCTACGATCCGGACGAGTACCCCTCACGCTTCGAGAGCTGGAAGAATCTGCTCCATCCGGACGACAGGGACGCCGCCGAACGGGCCGCGCTGCGCGGTATCGAGGAGGATTCCTGGTTTGCCATCGAATTCCGGATGAAGGCAAAAAACGGCGACTATCACTGGATTCTCGGCCGGGGCAAGGTTGCCGAAACGGATGAAACAGGGAAAGCCGTTCGCGTGGCCGGCTCCCATACCGACATCACGGCCCGGAAGCGGGCCGAGGAGGCGCTTCAAAGGCGCATCGTCGCGCTTACCCAACCGCTCGACAGTGCTCAGGGCATCGCTTTCGAAGACATGATCAACGTATCCGACATGCAACGTGTCCAGGACCTGCTCGCGGATGCGTTCGGCGTTGCCGCTCTCATGACGCGGCCGGACGGCACCGCCATCACGGAGCCGAGCAATTTCAGCGATCTCTGCAAGTTGATCCGGAGCACCCCGAAAGGGCTGCTCAATTGCAATTACTCCGACGCCGAAGTCGGGCGGCACAATCCCTCGGGACCCAACATTCAAAATTGTCTCAGCGCCGGGTTATGCAATGCGGGCACCAGCATCACCGTCGGCGGCCGGCACATTGCGAACTGGCTTATCGGGCAGGTCCGCAACGACTCTCAGAACGAAGAAGCAATCCTGGAATACTGCCGCGAAATCGGCGCGGATGAAGAAGCCTTTCGCGCCGCCTACCGCAGGGTTTCGATCATGCCTCAGCAACAGTTCAACCGAATTGCTCACGTTCTGTTCGCGTTTGCCAACCTGATTTCCGCCTCCGCTTATCAGAATGTCCAGCAGGCGCGATTCATCGCCGAGCGCAACAAGGCCGAGGAGTCGCTTCGCAAATACGAGCGGATCGTCTCCACCTCCCAGGACGTAATAGCCCTCATCAGCCGGGACTATGTGTACGAGGCCGTAAACGACAGCCTTCTCAGGG
>JAJFVB010000194.1 GCA_021372055.1 Desulfobacteraceae bacterium
CCGGTTGTCTGAGGTAGTGCGATGAGCTTCTATGACGAAACAAGCGGAATGCGCTGGACGGAGATTCAAGCCCAGATAGCCAACCGCAGCACCGCCGATGTCGAAGCCGCTCTGTCCGCCAGGGTCCCCGGCCTGGACAACTTCATGAGTTTCCTTTCCCCGGCGGCGAAGCCTTTTCTCGAAGAAATGGCACAGAGGGCCCACGCCCTTACGCTGCAACGCTTCGGGAAGACCATTTCCCTTTTTGCGCCGCTCTATGTCTCGAATTACTGCAACAACAGCTGCGCCTACTGCGGCTTCAATACGAAAAACACGGTCGAGCGCCTGGCACTCACCCCCGAGGAAGCCTTTCGGGAGGGGGAATTCATCAGCCGCATGGGGTTCCGGCATCTGCTTCTCGTATCCGGTGAAGCTCCAAAGATCGCCTCCCTCGAGTATTTCGCCGAAACAGCCGATCTTCTCCGCCATCTTTTTCCCTCCCTTGCGGTGGAAATCTACCCGATGGACACGGAGCAGTACCGCACCCTGATAGCGCACGGAATCGACGGCCTGACGGTTTTTCAGGAAACCTACAACGAAGAGCTCTACGGGCACGTCCACCTCGGAGGGAAAAAGCGCAATTACAGGTGGAGGCTGGAGACTCCCGATCGGGGCGGCGAGGCCGGGTTCCGGCGAATCGGGCTCGGCGCTCTCCTCGGGCTTGACGACTGGCGCGTCGAAGGGTTTTTCCTGGGGCTTCACACGCGCTATCTCATGCGCAGGTTCTGGAAATCACAGATCGCGATTTCCTTCCCGAGACTTCGCCCCGCCGCGGGCGCGTTCCAACCCATGCACCCGGTCTCGGATTTCGAATTCGTACAACTCCTGATTGCTCTCAGGCTATTCCTGCCCGACACCGGCTTTACGCTCTCGACACGCGAGCCCGCCGCCTTCCGCGATCACCTTATCCCCCTCGGGATCACTTCCATGAGCGCGGGGTCCAAGACCGAGCCCGGCGGCTATACGCAGGACAACGGAGCCGAAGCGCAGTTTGAGATCGCCGACCACCGCAGTCCGGACGCCGTGGCGGAGATCATCCGCAAGAAGGGCTATGAACCGGTCTGGAAGGATTGGGACCCCGAGTTTTTGCGTTAGGCTCCCCCCCCCGGCCGGCCCCGAGACGGATTACGGAGCCCCCGACGGTTTTTTGAGGATATCATTATGGAACTTACCATCAATGGAGAGCGGCGGGAATATTCGGGAGGACCGGCGGTAGGCGACCTGTTGCGCTTCCTCGGGATAAACCCGAAGGCGGTTGCCATCGAGCGCAACCTCAGGATTTTACTCCGAAGCGAGATCGAAAACGAACCCCTGGAAGAAGGCGACAGGGTCGAAATCATCCGCATGATAGGAGGCGGATAGTCTTGTCGGGTGCGGATCGGAGCCGGCGGCGGCTGGCCAACGGCCGTAGCCGTAGCGCCAAAATGAGCAGCGCAGCTGCGTGTGGGGTGTGGGGAGCCGGCTCCCCACGCCTTTCAAAAGCGCGTTCTTTGGTGGTGCATTCTTGAACGCAAATGCGTATCAGAGCCGGCTGAAAGCCCGATCCAGGTGGTCCAGCCAGACGGATGCGACCTCGCTGTCTTCGACCAGCCCCGTGAAAACGGCCTCGGAGGTGATTCCGCTTTCCGCCAGAACCGACTTCCAGCTTCCCGGCTCATCCCCGGCCATGTCCTTTTTCGCGTGGTTTCCCGCGACCGTCATCAAAGGGATCAACCTGACGCTCCGGACTCCCGAGTTCTTCAGCTCTGCGATCAGCTCTTCCGGCGCGGGGTGCCCCGAAACGGTCCCGACAAACATCCGGGGATTGCGGTCCATCATGAGAGAGTTCATCGCCGCATAGATCGCATCGGAAGCATGGCGCGCATTCCCGTGCCCGACGAAAACAGATCCCTCCCCGGGGGCTTTCGGCTCGCATTTCCGCAGAAGGATATCGGCAACCCTTGTCATGTCGGCATGATCACTCAGCAGGGGCATGGCTACGACGATCTTTTCGAACCCGCCTCTCATGCCCTCGAAGCGCTGCACATTTTGGCGGAGCTCGTGAAACTCCACTCCCGGAACAACATGCAGGCAGAGCACGGCCGCCCGCTTATAACCTTCATCCATCAGCGAAGCAAAAAGCATTTCCGGGGACGGTTGCGCCACGCCCCGTTCGGCCATGCGGGAGCGCATCGTCTTCGAGCTGTAAGCCCACCGGGTATCGACCCCGCGGTACTTTTCCCGAACGCGCATTTCAAAGGCTTCCAGGGCTTGAACGCAGCTCGGATCGACCGTCCCGAACGCTACAAGCGCGATGACTTTCTCGGACATCCGCCTGGGTTCAGCCATGGACGTAACGTAGCCTCCGGAAAACAAAGGAAGAGAAATCCCCGCGGAACTGTTTTTTCGAAAAGAGCGAAGAGGCCAGCCTGTCCGCAAGGGAGGGCCACCCGGGGAGTTGCGGCCTCCCGGGTGGCTCGTGAAAGGTGGATCGCGTTGAGGAAGAGGAAATTCCAACCCATACGAAGCCGGACCACTCACTCCGCCGGAGCCCCGGGGCCGGCGCGGCGGCTTCATACAACCGGGATGCGAGGGCTCCCTCACCCCTCAAAAAAAAAATCCCTGAAGCTTACGCCTCAAGGATTGCACCCTATTTCTTGGTCCTTATGCCGGACAAAACGACATTGCCGCGTGTCGCTTTCCCCTTACGTCTCAGGCAGGTGTTCTGGCTCCGGATCCTCCTACTCTCCACCCCCTTCCCGGTTTCCCAGTGGCATACGGTGGATTTCGTCCCCGTTTACAGCGGCGGGACCGCTCCCGAGTTTCACGGGATTCCCTTTTAAGCTTCCGCACCTGAACGCATTTATAAATGTAGTTATCTTTTAGCAGCGGCCCGATGCAGCTGTCAAGGGAATTGCCCGGATTATTCGGACTCCCTGGCATATTCCGGAAAGCGCATCCGCAAAACGCGTCCCGAGTCGCGAGGCGCCTTGACCGCCTGATCGTTCCATTTCATCCGTATGCCTCCGGCATTCCCCACAATGACTTGCATGCTCTTTTCGGCGGCCCACTCTCTCTTGTCCCCGGGGAGCAACATGGTGCTACGGGTTACTTTGTCGTCGATCCGGACCTGTATCCAAACCTTATCGTCGGCTTCAACAGAGAACTTGCTCTGCAGGGATGGTTCGGGCAACGGCCCTGTCCTGTCCTCGGCCACGGCCTCGGTCGAATTGCTCAGGGCAAGCTGGGTCGGGACACCGGAGGTGGAGGCAACGGGTTGAGCCGGTTCAACCTGAGGAGCCTGGACCTGCTGAGGCGCCTCGACCAGTGGCGCCCGGCCCTGAGCCGCCCTCGATTTTTCGGCATCGCTTATGTTCTTCTCGGCAAGCTGTAGGGCCTTGTCCGCATCGCGCGAAGCAGAGTCACTGCGAGTGGACTTGGTCAAACCAGCCTGATCCCGGCGCACTTCCCTGGGTCCGGGTTTGGCGGACAAGGCAAGCTTTTCCTGAAGCTCGACGGGCAATTCTTCCTGCGTGAAGATCCTGTCGGCGGCGGGAGGCGCATAGAGTCTGGATCTCTTCTCGGAAATCCAGCTTGCCCCGTATACGATGCCGATGGTGGCCAGCGTGAGCAGGAACAACGGAAAGCCGATCATCCTGCGCTTCTTGCGCAGGATCTTCATCTCTCGGCCGAACCTTATTATTCCGGCCTCCTGGATATTGAACTTCTCAATTTCTGAAGCGTACTTCTCGATCAGGGGTTCGGGATCGATCCCGAGCACTTTGCAGTAGACCCTAACGGTATTCCGAATCAGCAGGGAAGCTGCGAAAGATTCACAGTTGCCCGATTCGAAGGCCAGGAGCATGCTGAGGCTGATCCCGCTTTGCCGCGAGAAGAACTCCACTGTGAGATCGCGTTTCAATCTCTCTGATTTGAGGAACTCGGAGAGTTCATTCATATGCGGTGCCCACTATAGCGAGGATTGAATGAAAGACTTGGATTCCAGATTCTTTACCCAATCTTCAAACTTGCGGTTTACTTCCTTCTGGTAGAGCTCGCGTCGTGCTTTCTCGCGCAGGGTGGGGTCGGATTTATCCTTTTTCTGCTGCTCGATATCGAAAACTTTTACTATATAATACCCATTTGGACCGCGGATCAATCCGGAAATTTCCCCTTTTTTCAAGTTTTTCACTGCACTGGATATATAAGGCGCAAGCTCGTCGGGTTCGATGAATCCAATATCTCCCCCTTCCTGCGCTGCAGGCCCTTTTGAATAATCTCTGGCCATCTTCTGGAACTCAGCGCCGCCCTTGAGTTTATCGAGAGCCTCGCGGCCTTTTTTTTCCATATCAGCAAATTTCACGTTCTTATCGTCTGCGGGTAAAAAGATCAGGCCGAGACGCATTCGATTCGCCGACAAACTGGAACTTTCTCCCAGAGATTTCAAATATGCATCGACCTGCTCGTTGGTAACGATGACCTTTGACTTAAGCACACGTTCCAAAAGGCGGTCACGCTCTAGCTCTTTCTTGACTCCCTGCCTAAACTTGTCGAAGGTCTGTCCACTCTGTTGCAAAACTTGTTCGAACTGCGGCTTGGAGAGCTTGTTCTCCTTCATGATGTTTTCAATGGTCTGATCCACTTCGGTGTTGCTCACCATAATCTTGAGTCGTTTTGTCTCCTGTTCCGCAAGCTTTTGCCGGATAAGCTGATTGAGAACCTCACGTTCCAGCTCCGGCCTCTTCGACTCATCGATGGTGGCGCCCCGCGCAAGCTTCTCCATCGTCTTTATCTGTTCCTGCAAATCGCTGTACAGGATAATATCCCCGTTAACGTTGGCCACTACCCGGTCTATGACCTCCCCCCGGACACCGTTGCCCTGAAGCAAAACGCACCCGAAAAGAATACATCCCAAAACCGCCGCCTTATTCCAAAAACGCATAGATCCCCCGAACAGCTGCAGCAGAGCCCGATTTCAGCCTGAAAAAAAATCCCGCCCTCATTTCACGCCAACAGAAATAGCCCCCTTCACAGGGAGCGAACACAGGCGAAATCCGCAACCAGCTTTTTTGTCAATGAAGTCAAAGACCAGTACCATTTTCATACAACTCTTGCAAGAGCCTTTTCAGTCGGAGAACTCTTTGCGGAATATTGCGTCCCCAAATTTCCACCCTCAGCTTCCGCTCCGATTCCGGAGAAAAAGTACATTTTTTCTTCTCAAAAAGCGACATGAAAGGCCAGATATCGGCACCCTGGGCAAAATGGAGCACAAAATTTTCTGCGTCGCCCTCCAGCCGGACAATGCCCGCGCGCTTCAGAAGCAGCCGCATCTTGGCCAGGAGCACCAGATGTTTTGCCTCCTCCGGCAGCGGCCCGTAACGGTCGCGCCATTCACCGCCCAATTCCTCGATAGCCTGCTCCTCTCCCAGAGTTGCGAGGCGTTTGTAGGCAATCAGCCTCTGATCCGCGTCAGGAATAAAATCCTCGGGCAGAAAAGCGGAAACGGGCAGAGTGATTTCCGTTTCGACGGGCTCCCTTTCGGTCCCGTCCGCCTTCATGTCCTTGATCGCCTTTTCCAGCAACTCGAGATAAAGCTCATAGCCGATTGCCGCGATATGACCCGATTGCGAAGATCCCAGGATGGTTCCGCCACCGCGGATCTGCAAATCGTTCAGCGCGATCTTGAACCCCGCCCCCAGTTCGCTGAAATCGAGAAGAGCCCTGAGCCGCTTCTGCGCATCCCGGGAAATCAGGTGCTCCCCGGGAATTATCAGGTACGCATGCGCCTGCTCGCTGGAGCGTCCCACCCTTCCCCTGAGCTGGTAGATCTGGGCCAGCCCGAATTTATCAGCCCTGTTTATGATGATGGTGTTCGCGGCCGGGATGTCCAGCCCCGATTCGATTATCGTCGTGCAGACAAGGACGTCCACCTTCTTGCCGATGAAGTCCAGCATGACCTTTTCGAGTTCGCGTTCCTTCATCTGGCCGTGTCCGACTGCGATGCGCGCTTCCGGAACCAGGCTCCCCAGCTTTGCCGCCATTCTGCCGATGCTTTTGACGTCGTTATGGACAAAGAAGACTTGTCCGCCCCGGTTCAGCTCCCTGTAGACGGCCTCCCGAATTGTGAACTCGTCGTAGTTCGCAACGTAGGTTTCAATTGCGCGGCGGTCCTGCGGAGGGGTCTCGATCGTGCTCAGATCGCGTATTCCCGCCAAGGCCATGTGAAGCGTTCTCGGAATGGGCGTAGCCGTGAGAGTGAGCACGTCCACCGACACCCGGAGCCGCTTCATCATCTCCTTGTGCCGCACCCCGAACCTGTGTTCCTCGTCTATTACGAGAAGCCCGAGATCTTTGAAGACAACATCCTGCTGAAGCAAACGGTGCGTGCCGACGACGATGTCGATGGCCCCCTTCCGGAGCCCTTCGAGAATCGATTTCTGTTGAGCCGACGTCTTGAAGCGGCTAAGGGCGGCGACGGTTACCGGAAACTTCCCGAAACGCTCCTTGAAACTCTCGTAGTGCTGTTCGGCAAGAACGGTCGTCGGCACCAGCATGGCCACCTGCTTGCCGTCCATCACGGCCTTGAACGCGGCCCGAAGCGCAACCTCGGTCTTTCCATACCCGACGTCGCCGCAGATAAGCCTGTCCATCGGACGGTTGGAAGTCATGTCCTCCAGAACGTCTTCAATTGCCCTCAGTTGATCGGGGGTTTCCTCGAAGGAAAACGTGGTTTCGAACTCCTGGAAGAGCTGGTCCGGAGCGCCGAAAGCATGACCCTCCCCGAGCTGGCGCTTGGCGTAGAGATCGAGCAGTTCCCCGGCCATTTTCTCGGCAGACTCCCTGGCCTTCTTTTTCGCGCTCTCCCAGGACTTGCCGCCGAGCTTGTCGACCTTGGGATCCTGCCCTTCGATCCCCATGTACTTCTGGACCTTCTGGAGCTTGTCGACGGGCACATAGAGCTTGTCGCCGTCCTGATAGTTGAGCAGCAGGAAGTCGCTTTGGATCCCGCCGACGCTCAGGTGCGCAAGCTCCTTGTAGATGCCGATCCCGTGGTCGACGTGGACGATAAAATCGCCCTGCCTCAGATCCTGAAAGGAATTGAGAAAGATACCGGGAACCTGCTTTTGGGTGCGCCTGCGGGAGCGGCGTTCGAAGATCTCTTCTTCAGCCACGACAGCGAGCCGTTCGGCAGGCCAAAAGAACCCGTTTTGCAGCGAGCCGCTGACGACTTTGACGATGGCCGCCTCGAACGACTCCTCGCCGAAGGGCTCCACGCTCACATCGGTTTCTATGCCGTAGTTTTGCAGCAACTCGGCTATTCTCGCCGCACGTTCCTTCTGAGCGCAGACCAGGTAGACCGACGTGCCTTCCTGGGTCCATTGCCGGAACTGCGCGGCAAGGGGGTCAAGGAGCCTTTCCCTGTTCGCGTGGGACTTCACGGCCGTAACGAGGCTCACGAGCGCGGAAGTTCCAAGGTCGAAGATGGTTGAACCGCCTTGTTCGGACAGCGAGTTCGCCAGGATCCGCTGAAACGGGCTGGCCGCTTCGATCGCGGTCTCGGGCTCGATAAAGATCTCCGAGGGATGCCGCCGCCATTCGTTTCCGGATCGCCCCCCTTCCCATGTGCGCAGCATCTGCGCGTACTGCTCCTCCATTTCCCGCCGGACCTGAACGGCATCGGTCAGGATGAGGAGGGAGTTGCGGTCGAGGTAATCCCAGATCGAGGAAGTGGATTCGAAAAAGACCGGATATACGCCTTCAAACGCCCCGAACTGATGACCTTCGACTATCCTGTCCAGCCAGACATTGCCGGCCGACGGGGTAAGGAGTTCCTTGCGCACGTCATCGTAGATCGCATCCTGTGCGCGCTTTTTCGCGGCATCATCGAGGATGATCTCGTTTGCGGGCAGGATCAGCGCATCCTGCAGAGTTCCCATGGACCTCTGGGTGCTCGGATGGAAAAGGCGAATGGACTCCAGCTCGTCCCCGAAGAATTCAAGACGGAGCGGCCAGCGGTAGAGAGGAGCATAGATGTCGAGCACGCCTCCCCGCCTGCTGAAATCTCCATATTCCTCGACAAGCGGCACGCGGAAAAAACCGCGTTCGAGCAGCTTGCGCGTGAGTGCGTCGAGATCCACCGCTTCCCCGGTTATCCTGTAGTCCACGGCGTCCGTGAGGATCTCCGAGGGAACCAGCCGCTCCAGGACGGCAAGAGCCGATGTCGCGACAACAAGCGGGGAGGTTCCCGCGCGCAGCGCATAGAGGGCTTCTATCCGCCTCGCGGTCGTTTCGGCTTTTCCGAGCGCCTGGGCCTTGTGTCCGGTTCGGGAAGGCAGGTACCAGACGCGCCTGTCGAGGGGAGATCCGTTTGCTCCCGGAACTTTCCCGAGGAAAAAGGAGACCATCTCCGAGAATTTCTCGGCGTCCTTGTCCGTCGGGGCAACGAGAACAAACGGCCGTCGCATCCGGCGCACCAGTTTGGACACAAGATAGGCGAGCGCGGAAGGCTGCACTCCGCTCAAGCTGATGGATTCGCTGGACCTTTTGAGAAAAGAAAGGACTTCCTCGGATGCTGACTTAAAAGCGTCGGGATCGGGCCCCCGCTCCCGCAAGTTGTCGTGCTCCTCACGAGAAGTGGACACATTCATTATTTGCCGATTATCCTCAGTAATTTCTGATAAAAAAGCGAAAGATGCCGCGCCAAGAACACAAAGACGCTTCCACAAAGCTCCAAAAACCTATAAATACCATAGGCAAGAGCCGGGGGGAGGAGACTGATGCCGGGCACCGGTTCGATTCCTCCCAAATGCACAAAGTGTGCATACACATAAAGGTCTACATTATATCCGAATCGGGAATGTAATGAAAGCCTTCCGCTTTATTTGGCCAAGAGGGGGCCCATAATGAGCGAAAAATCCGCAAAAGAACTCCTGAGGCAGATTCCCGGGGTTGACGCGCTTCTTCAGACGGAGCCGGTGGAACGGGCCCTCGCCCGCCACCCGCGAAAGCTCGTGCTCGATGCCGTTCGCGAGGTGCTCGACGAGAGGAGAAAACAGATCCTTCAGAGCCCCGAACCGTTTCCCGGACTGGACCTGCAAGAACTTGCGCAATGCGCGGCACAGCGGGTCGAGCTTCTTGCCGAGTTCACCCTCCGGCCGGTCGTCAACGCCACCGGGATCGTGATCCATACCAATCTCGGCCGCTCCCCGCTCGCGGAACAGGCCATCGACAGACTCAGGCGGATCTGCTCCGGCTACAGCAACCTCGAATACGACCTGAGCGCCGGAGAACGGGGGTCGCGATACGTACATGCCGAATCCATCCTGCGGGAGCTTACGGGAGCGGAATCGGCCCTCGTCGTCAACAATAACGCGGGAGCTGTTTTCCTCGTCCTGAGCACACTGGCCAAAGACCGCGAGGTCGTCGTCTCACGCGGCCAACTGGTCGAAATCGGCGGCTCTTTCCGGATTCCCGACGTGATGAGCAGCAGCGGCGCGATTCTGCGCGAGGTGGGCACCACGAACCGAACGCACCCCAAGGATTACGTCACCGCCATCACGGAAGAGACCGCGCTCCTCATGAAGGTCCACACGAGCAACTACAGGATCGTGGGCTTTACGGCCGAGGTAACGCTGGACGAACTGGTCGGGATCGGGCGCAAACACGGCCTGCCCGTGGTAGAGGACCTCGGGAGCGGTTGTTTCGTCAATCTTGCCCCCTTCGGCCTGTACGGCGAGACGACCGTTCAGGAAAGCGTCCGGGCCGGAGCGGACGTCATCACGTTCAGCGGGGACAAGCTGCTCGGCGGCCCCCAGGCGGGAATCATCGTCGGCAGGCGCGATCTGATCGAACGCTGCAGGAAAAATCCCATCACCCGCGCCCTTCGCGTGGACAAGATGAGCCTTGCCGCACTTGAGGCCACGCTCAGGCTCTACAGGGACGAACGCCAGGCTATTGAACATATCCCGACGCTGAAAATGATCGCCTCACCCGCCCACGAACTGAAAGCGCGTGCGGAGGACCTCGCACGTCTGCTCAGAGAAACCGACACGGGCAATTCCCTGCAAATTGAGGTCGGGGAGGGTTTTTCTCAGGTGGGCGGCGGCTCGCTTCCCGCCCAGGACCTGCCCACTCATGTCGTGGCCGTTCATTGCGCGGCAATCGGCCCGAACAGGATCGAGCAGGCCCTCCGAAACGGCTCTCCGCCCATAATCGGCAGGATCGAATCCCAACGGTTTCTCCTGGACCTGCGCACGGTTAAGGATTCGGAACTGGATGCGATCCGGCAGGGGTTTGCGCGCATGCTGCGGGAGTTTGCCTGATTACACGCAACGCTTCCCGCACGATTTGCCCGAGCATCCCGCGGAGTTTCCCCCGGATAATGGAAAACCCGCTGCCGGCGGGCGCCAGCAGCGGGTTTTCGTTTTCAGCCCTGATTTTTTTGACAGTCTCTCAAAGAGGAGGAATGCCGCCCTGTTAAGCTTTGGTTGCGGCCTGCTTTTTGGATTTGCCCTTCTTTTTCGTTGACTTCTTCTTGGTTGCTTTCTTCTTTGTTGCCTTCTTCTTGGTAGGTTTCTTCTCTACTGTTGCAGTCCCTGTGCTGCTTTGTGCATACACGATGGGAGAAGCCAGCATCGTAGCCCCGAATAAAAATGCACTGACTATTGCGATGATCTTGCCCTTCATAATGAACTCTCCTTTCCTCCTCGAAAAGCGCACCTCTTTGAGAGAAGGGTCAATAACGGAGTCCATTTTAAGTACTATTCCGAAAATATACAAACTAAATCAATACAAAATTCCTTTTTGTGATTTTTTTTCTACCTATTGATTTTCTTAGACTTTTTCGATCCACCCTTCTTAAGTTCACTCTTCTTTCCCGAGGGCCGATTCTTCTTTACGGCATTGCCGGATTTTGTACTTTTTCCCTTCGCGCCTCCGGCAACTTGCGTCTTATGCACACTCCCCTTCCCGCTCTTCAGAGCCGACTTCTTTCCCTTTTGGCCGGCACTTTTCTTGGAGAGTTTTTGAGAACCGCGAGCTTTCTTGGAATGCTGGGCGTACTTGGAGCCCTTCTTTTTGGAGGATTTCCCGTATCCGGATTTTTTCGAGTTCGCTTTTTTCGAGCTCTTCATCCAGCCGGGGTCCGAGCTGAAAGAAGGGCCTCCCTGAGTTTTCGGTTCGATCGTCGAAGGATTGTACTCATCCTTCATGATCTTGTGCCACTGGTCCTGCAACTCACGGACTTTGTCGTTTACCTTTTGGTCCTCCTGCTGCTGAGCGATGGCGCCAAAAGCGAAGATTGCCGAAAGCGAGACTACTGCCGGCAGCATGAGTATTTTCCGGATTCTCATGAGGACTCCTGTATCGAAATTGAATCCCGTTTTCGTCTGTGATTGGCCTGATGCGGTGAGCCAATATAACATAGTCCACAATTTTTACAACGCTTGCACACTGTGCACCGGCAGCATACAAGCGAAGCCCCGGGGAGCGGTCGCGCCATTCTTCAAGGGGCGGGAATTCCCGGTTGCCGCGCACGGGTCCGTCACTATCCGCCCATTCCAGGATGAAAACGATACGTTCGGAAAACACCCGCAGGAGCGCAGTTCGGCGACTTTTGATAAGCATCTTATTTCGTAAGGATATTCATAGAATATGTGTACATTTTTACCCTATGTTTACCCCTCTAAATACTCCTTTACATTATTAATACTCCACCGCATAGTGCGCGAGATTAATGTAGAATTTCATACCCTTGTCACCATCCTTGCGTTTTCCCCTATCCATATGGAGACAGCTATGAACCTCTTCCCGAGAGAAGAAGGCACAAGCCATGCCGGCCTGCGCAAGGCAGCGCTATTGCTTGTGGTCGCCTTATCGGCACTCATGCCCGCAACAGGTGCGCGGGCGGATTATGTCGCAACCGTTTCAGTGGACTCCATTCTGGACGCCATTCATGCATCCGGCGACCAACTCTATGACGATACGACGCGGAAAGCGGTGGGCCAGATCTACATCATGCCGGTCGGCATAGACTCCTCGAGCTACTCGATCACCGGCGCCTCGACATCCATGAGTTCCAGCTGGACCAGTTCCGTCCCTGATTATAATTATGTCTATTCCTCCGAGTACACTGCCGGGAAATATGCCCTGTTCTCGCTCAAGTGGGATGCGACCACGGCAACGCTGATCATGGACAAGCCCGTAACGGATTTTCCAACGGTTCTGTCCGGAACCCGCAACGATATCAGCCTCGCTTCCGCTTCCAGTTCCGAGACCTTCAGCTTCACGATCCAAACGTCCGCGGCGTGGTCCGGGCAATACCAGATCCTGATCGGCGGCTATCAATACCTGCTGAGCGAGGCCGGGACAGGCGCAAACACGCTGACGCTCACGCCGGCCCCCATCGGATTCGACTCTGCCGCTCTCTATGGACTGACGAATAACGTGGGGAGCGGGTACACGGGCAACTCCGCCGTACCGATCCCGGGTTCCCTTGTGCTCCTGGGCAGCGGTCTTCTCGCCCTTGCGGGCTGGAGGAAGCGCAAAGGCCACTAGGAAGGCGGGCGCCTGTCCGACCCGAGTGGGACCGGTCGGGAGCTCCCCCAAATTCGACATGACAGGATCGACCCGACCGTATCGATAATCCCGGGCAGAGCTTTGCGGCTCTGCCTTCCTGCTCTCGACGCCGCGCAAATGCGCACCACCGGGAGCTTACCCCGCTTTTTCCAACCCTCAAGCGATATCTCCGCCCGCTTACTTCACTTGGCCCCCGGGCACACCCTCCTTTGCTCCACTTCACGGGAGGAGTGTAAAGAGTTTTCTCTTTCCCTTTTTGCCTGGCCGGATTAAAACCGCTTAAAATCCGGCGACCATCTCCCGATGGTCTAAACTGATTACACTCGCGAAAGTTCCGCACATGCTAAAAAAAGTGCTGAGATACCTTGGCCCCTACCGATTCCCGTTTCTTTTCGCTCTCTTACAGGTCTTCCTGATGAGCGGCTGCGAGCTGCTGAAACCCTGGCCGCTCAAGATCGTAATCGACAACGTTCTGAGTGGAAAGCCTCTCCAGTGGGGGCTACCGCCGGAATACAACTCCCCGCAGTCTCTTCTCCTGCTGGCCGCCTTCGGCCTCATTGTAGTTTACGTGATTTTGGGCGGCATAACGCTCCTCAACAACTACACGACCATCAAGATCGGCCAGCAAATGGTCAACGACATGCGGCGCGATCTCTACGGCCACCTCCAGCGCCTTTCCCTCGCCTTTCACAGCCGCCGCCAGGTCGGCGACCTGCTCTACCGCGTAACGGCGGACACCTATGCAATACAGAGCCTGACGATGAACGGGGTCTTCCCCATCGCCACGGCGCTCGCGCTGCTGATCGGGATGTTCATCGTGATGCTGAAGATAGACTGGCAGCTCACCTTGCTTTCCCTTTCCGTCTGCCCCGTTCTCTTCTTATCCATATCGCTCATGAGCAAGAGGATCACTTCGGCGGCCACGCTTGCCAGACAGCAGGAAAGCGAAGTCTATTCGGTGGTCCAGAGGGCGATGTCCGCGATCCGGATCATCCAGGCATTCACCAAGGAAGAGGAAGAGCACCGGAAGTTCATGACCGCGAGCAATCTCAGCCTCGGGGCAAGCCTCCGGCTCTACACCCTTCAGACGTTCTATTCGGGGATCGTGAACGTGGTCATGGCCATCGGCACGGCGTTCGTTGTGTGGGTGGGAGCCCACCATGTCATGTCGGGCCAGATCACCGTGGGCGAGATAATCATCTTTACGACGTACCTGGCCTCTCTTTATGCGCCCATCAACACCATCTGCCAGACATGGGGGCTCGTCCAGGGAGCCAAGGTGGGTGTTGAGCGGGTCTTCGAAATACTTGACGTGGAGCGGGACATCAAAGAAGGGACAAGGACGTTCCCCGCATCCGGAACAAAAGGCGAAGTGGTCTGGGAAGACGTCGCATTCCAGTACGTAAGCGAGCAGCCGGTGCTCAACAAGATCAACCTGCAGGTGCGCCCGGGGGAAAAGATCGCGATCGTGGGTCCGACCGGTGTGGGGAAATCCACCCTTGTCAGCCTCATCCCGCGTTTCTACGACCCGTGCTCGGGACGAGTGCTAATCGACGGCACCGATATCCGCGAATTCCAGCTCAAGTCTTTAAGGAGACAGATCTCGATGGTGTTGCAGCCCCCGCTGGTATTCCCGGTATCGGTGCGGGACAATATCGCCTACGGCAAGCCGGAGGCCAAAATCGAGGACGTGATCACGGCGGCCAAACTCGCCCGCATCCACGAGACGATAGACAGACTTCCGGAGAAATACGAGACCGTCGTGGGAGAACAGGGCGCAACGCTTTCCGAAGGCGAGAGGCAGCGCATCACCATAGCCCGCGCGATATTACGCAATGCTCCCATCCTCATTCTGGATGAGCCGACGTCATCGGTCGACGCCGAAACCGAAGCCCTCATCATGGAGGGACTTGAACAGCTCACGGCCGGCAGAACAACTTTCATCATCGCGCACAGGCTCTCCACGGTTCGGAAGGCGGATCGGATCATCGTTTTGCGCAAGGGGGACATCATCGAGCAGGGCTCTTTCGAGCAGCTCGTGAATGCCGGAGGCCCGTTCGGCACCCTGTACCAGTCGCAGTTCGGCCTGGACGATTCGGGGGGACACGGAAATCGCGGGATTTCACGGTGATGTCGCTCCCACTCGGGCGAATTTGGCGGCGTTTTGCTTTGGTTTTGTACGGCTGTTATGCTATAGGGTACAATACCTCTTTGTTTCGATTTAAAGAATTAAAGTGAGCGGATGAGCAAGCCGATTACTTTCTTGTAGGCGGGTAAAAAGTAGTTTCGGTTTTCTTTTCTTTCGGCACTTTCCAAAGAGCAGGTCTTTGTGAGAGCAACTGTTGCGGTAGTGGTGATTCTGGCCGGACTGCTTTACGGGGCGGGCTTCTGCTCGGCGCAAAGCGATCCCGTTGAGCAATATCTCCAATCAGTCTCTCTCACTTCTCCTCTGGCCTATCGCTCGGCCAAGGATGTCAAACCAAACGGAATGGGCGCAAACGCCGTCCCTGCCGCCTTCGATCCCTTTCCATATTTTCCTCACAAGCAGCTTACGGTAAGGCCCGGCGTCAAAGTCATCTTTTTCGTCCCCCACCCGGACGATGAGGCAATAGCGGCCGCGGGCCTGATTCAGCGTGTGCTTGAAAATGGAGGAAAGGTTCGTCTTGTTTTCTTCACCAATGGCGACGGGTATGCTCAGGCCGTTCGCATGGCGGTTAAGAACGGAAACGTCGGTCCCAAGGATTTTATCGAATACGGAAAGAAGCGGCAGGGCGAAGCGCTTCAGGCGGCCTGCGAATTGGGAGTCCAGCCGGAGGATCTGCTGTTTCTGGGCTTTCCCGATACCGGCATAGACGATCTTTGGATATCCAACTGGTCGAATGTCACTCCGTTTATCTCGCCCTATACGCTCCTGGACAGGCCTCAGAGGAGCGGGATGCACCGGTGGCTGAAGAACTCGGGCGTGGCGCTTGGCCATGAGATTCAGACCATCGTATCGGAATTTGCGCCCGACTGGGTCGTACTGCCCGATCCGCGCGACCATCATCCAGACCACGCCACCGCGGGCGTCTTCGTTCTCGACGCCTTGCGCGCGATATACCAACAGGGCAAAGAGCCTTTCACGGCATCCAAGATTTTGACCTACCTGGTTCACTTCAAGGATTTCCCGCAGTCGGGCCAATGGGCAAAAATCATCGCGGCGTCCGGGATCTGCGAGAGCTCCGTTTCGGGCGGGACACTGGCTCAGACGACATGGGTCGACTTGCCTCTTTCACGGGAAGAACTCGAGGGCAAACGGCGCGCGCTCCTTGCCCATTCTTCGCAACTTCAGATGCTGCAGGGGTTTTTCAAAAATTTCCTCATTCCCTGCGAGATGTTCGGCTGCCTCAATATCATGCAGGTGATCGCGGTGCCTCAGGAATATGCCGCTCACTGTAAGCACCGCTTCTCACTCGAGGATTTCAAGAGCCGTTCGGCTCACTCCACCACAGTCAAAAACCGCTGATCCATACTGTCCGAGGCATAAATCGGCAAGGAGGCCGGACCGCGTTCGAAAAGGCCTGCGACCGTGGCCGGTTCCATTCCGCCCTTGCTTGCCTCTGGAACAAATCTGGGCTATTCTTATTTGTTTTTCCTCATTTCGTACCAACAACTCATTGAAGGAAACTGCAATTCATGGCCAGAGCGCTCCTGTCTTTTCTGCTTATCGCACTGTCCTTTGCCACGCCTTCGGCCGCGGCGGAAAAACCGGGATGGAGGACGGCGGAAATCAACGGCGTCCGATGGTTGATCGACCCCGCAGGAAACCCGTTTTACTCCAGGGGCGTCAATATGGTCTCCCCGAATAAGGAGACCGACAAAAGCAGGACGGGAAAAGCCTACTACTGGGCGAACTTCTATCCCTCCCTCGAGGATTGGCGCGAAGACACGGCCAGACGGGTCAAAGAGTGGGGCTTCAATACGCTGGGAGGCTGGTCGGACTCCTCGCCCGACCTCGGACTCGCTCTCACCGCTCACATCGGGATCGGCCGTCAGGCAGGCTTTCACTGGCTGGACCCTTTCGGCCCGGACATCGAACAAAAGGCCATGGAACGAGCCGGGACTCTCACCGCCCCGTACAAGGATCTCCCCCATTTGATCGGCTATTACAGCGACAACGAAGTGGGATGGTGGAACGCGCCCCTTTTCAAATGGTATCTCAGGGAGGACTGGGGAAACCATACGAAGCAGCTTCTCTGGAAAATTATTTTCGATCACTACGGTGGGGATTGGCGGAAATTCCTGGTGGACTGGGTGCCGCAGGAGGGAATCTGCGGATTCGAGGACCTGAAAAAAACGGACGCCTCCCTGAAGCTTAGGCCGGAAGGATTCGGCATAAGGGTTGTCGACAAGTTTTTGCGGGCTTACACGGGCCGGTATTACGAACTGATGCACAAGGTCATCCGCGCCGCGCACCCCGGAGCGCTTGTCATGGGGGACCGGTTGCCGCTTTACTACCATCAGGACGCCGTGCTTGCGATAGGCGACAACCTCGACGTTATCTCGACTAATTATAATGTCGACGTCGGGGACGGCTGGGTCGCGCCCTACTTTTTTGACGGGTTGAGAAAGCTCAGCGACAAACCGGTCCTGGTTACCGAATTTTTCTTCGCGGCCGAGCAGAACCAGAGCGGAAACCGCAACGAGTCCGCCGGGAAGATCGATACCAAGCCCGGGCACCTTATGACGGTGGAGACCCAGAGCCTTCGGACGCTGGGCGCGGGCGCGGCGCTGCTCAATTTCGCCGGGTTTTCCAATGTGGTCGGCGCGCACTGGTTTCAGTATTTCGATGAACCGCAGGGCGGGCGCGATGATGACGGCGAGGACTACAACATGGGCCTCGTCGATATCGCAAACAAGCCCTACGAGGAACTGACGGAAGGTTTTCGGAAGCTTAACGCCGCCCTCCCGGCGGTTCACGCGCAGAGCGTTTCCGGGACAAAGCCGGGCGCCGAAGTCCAACCCGACGGATCTGTCCTCATCGAACGCGCCCGGAATCAGATCGGCCTCAAGGATCAATCTCTCATTGAGTGGGAAAAGGCAAAAACCCTGCTCTCCGGATTTTCCGTCCCCGAGCCCTACGTACCTTTCGGGGATGTGCACCTGACCTGGAGGCCGGAGGGATTTTACCTCTTCAGCATCTCGAATACGTACGTCGACCCCAATTTCCTCGACTATCGGGGAAGCTTCCCCCGCTCGGAGGCCTTCCAGCTCCATTTCACCCTTGAAGCAGCCGGAAAGACCGGCCACTATGCGGGATTTCTCATCCCGCAAATCAATCCGGCGGTCGCGGACGGCTTCGAGGTCTTCCCCGAGCTTTTCAGAATGGAGGGCGGCAAACCCGTCGAACGGATGCGGGAAGACGGGCACCTGCAAAAGTTCAACAAGGCCCTTCCCCACGTGACCATCGAGGCTTTCTTTCCAGCAAATTGGTTCGGTCTCGACGAGTTGAAGGCGGGGATGCGGTTCAAATCAAACATCGCGCTTGTCAGCTATTTCAGAGAATTTGCCATGGCCTGGGCGGGGGGAACCGAGATGAAGGAAATTTCCAATCCCTCGGCTTTCAGGGAAATTGTACTTACGGAGTAGCATTCCTATTTGCTTTCTTCCCGGATGTTCTTATTGTAGACGGTAACGAGGAAAGGCGGCGGCCGTGCTTTGCCCTCGCTGATTTTTCCCGCCGCCTCACATCCTGACCGGAGCCTTCATGAGCGTGGGATGCCCATTTTGCAATCCATCGGACATAGTCCTCGAAAATGAAAGGGCGCTTGCCGTATACGACCGCTTTCCCGTAAGTCCTGGCCATTTGCTGATAATTCCCAGGCGGCACTTCCCCGATTTCTTTCAATCGGAACCGGACGAGATCGCAGCGCTCATCCACCTGCTCCAAAAGGGCAGGGATCTGCTCGACAGCCTTCACCATCCGGACGGCTACAACGTGGGTGTAAACATCGGCCGACCGTCCGGCCAGACGATAATGCACGTGCACGTCCACCTCATTCCCCGGTATGCGGGGGACATGGAAGACCCTGTGGGCGGCGTTCGCGGCGTGATTCCCGGAAAACAGAAATACCCGTGCGCCTGCTGAGGATCCGATCTTTCGGCGGCTCGACGCATGGACTTGAAGAATTTGCTTACTTGGGTTAAAGAGTTAAGTTAATTCTGACCTTTAACGCGACCGGCGGGGACATGTTCGATAATCTCTCAGATAAGTTCCAAAAAATATTCAAGAACCTGAAAGGCCAGGGCAAACTCACCGAGGCCAACATCAAGGACGCGCTACGCGAAGTCCGGATGGCCCTGCTCGAGGCGGATGTCAACTACAAGGTCGCAAAAGACTTCGTGGCGGGAATCGCCGAGAGGGCGGTCGGCCAGGAGGTAATGCAAAGCCTCACCCCCGGCCAGCAGGTCATAAAGATCGTCCACGAAGAACTGACAGGGCTTATGGGCGGCGCGGCCGAACCCCTCAGGCTGACCGGGCGAGTGCCCGTCGCTGTCATGATGGTCGGTCTCCAGGGCTCCGGGAAAACGACGACGACGGGCAAGCTCGCCCGCAAGCTCTCAAGCGACGGAAGGAGGCCCTGCCTCGTTCCTGCCGACGTCTACCGCCCTGCCGCCATCACGCAGTTGATCACGCTGGCAAACCAGCTGAAGCTTCCCGTCTATCACTCTTCCGGAATGCAGAAACCGGAAGAGATCGCCAGGGAGGCGATGAATTTCGCCCGGGCCGAAAACTGCGACACGCTCCTGGTCGATACGGCCGGACGCCTCCACATCGACTTGGCGCTGATGGAAGAGCTTTCGCGCCTGAAGACGATCCTCCAGCCGGCCGAGATCCTACTCGTTGCCGATTCCATGACCGGCCAGGACGCGGTGCAGATCGCGGGTTCCTTCAATGAAAAGCTCGGCCTGACAGGGGTTGTCCTCACCAAGCTCGACGGCGATGCGCGGGGCGGGGCGGCTCTTTCGATCCGTTCGGCCACAAAGTGCCCGATAAAATTCATCGGCATCGGGGAAAAACTCGACGCTCTTGAAGTCTTCCATCCCGACAGGATGAGTTCCCGCATTCTCGGCATGGGCGACATGCTCTCCATGATCGAGAAGGCCCAGGAAGCCTTCGACGCGGACCAGGCACAGGAGATCGCGAAAAAGTTCCGTCAGGACACCTTCACCCTCGAAGATTTTCGCAATCAGTTGAGGCAGGTGAAGAAAATGGGCTCCTTCGAGCAGATCCTCGGCATGTTGCCGGGCATGGGAATTCTCAAGGAACTCAAGAAAGTCCAGGTTGATCAGAAAGAGTTCGTGCGCATGGAGGCCATCATCAATTCGATGACGAAGGCCGAGCGCAAAAACGCCGACATCCTGAACGCGGGCCGCAGGAAGCGCATAGCCGAAGGCAGCGGCACGACCGTGCAGGAGGTTAACAGGCTGCTGAAAAGTTACGAGGATTCGCGCAGGGTCATGCGCCAGATGATGGGAGTGTCGGGTTCGGCATCCGGCGGCAAAAAGAAGAAGGGCAAAATTCGGCGGAAAGGATCATTTTTCCCTTTTTAATTTTGACATCATCCGGTATATGAAGGGTTTCATTGCGTAATTTTCCCGGCGAAATGCGAGGGATCTTCTTTCCCCTTGTGGTTTCGATGTTTTACCTTATTTCGACTCTTCCCTTTACCGCAGGATCAGAGTGATTCATTCTGATTTGGTCCTCCGAACGGGACGACCGCCGGGGCCGGAGTGCGATTGAGGCAAATGAGGATTCTGGGAGAATATCAATTGGGCGGTGCCCGATATCACATGGAGGTCTAACAGGAATGCCGGTTAAAATTCGTTTGGCTCGTGGCGGAAGAAAGAAAAGGCCGTTTTACAAGATTGTCGTGGCTTCCTCCGAAGCACCGCGCGACGGTCGTTTTATTGAAAGCATCGGGACCTACAACCCGCTCCCGATGACCACCGAGGTTCACA
>JAJFVB010000207.1 GCA_021372055.1 Desulfobacteraceae bacterium
TCGGTTGATAGGCCGACGAACCGCTTGATGGTTGTTTCGAGATACATGGCTTCACTCCTATTATCTGGAAGCCGGGAGGGGCGCGAAACCCCTCCCGCTGGTCTTCATGGTTTATAGCGAAGTCTCCACATACGCCCCATCGGACACCGGAGCATAGAAGATGACGAACCGCAGCGCGCCTGTCGCCACCGTTGCCGTTGCCGTATTGATTCCGATGGTCCCGGTGCCGCCCGTGGTGCCTACGATCTGCGGAGCGGGGTTGATGTCGGAAATCCCCGGAGTTGCCGTCAGGACTGCCGCCGTTGCTACCGCGCCGCCTACCCACATGATCCGCTCGCCGACTGCGAGTTGGGCCAGAGAAGCAGATGCCGCGCAGAGCGGACCAACTGCGATGGCCGGATCGGACGAGGTGAAGGTGTAGTAGAGAACGCAGGCGTTGTTGGCGAACACCGTCGTTACTTCCCCGAACAGGTGAAGAATCTTGATCGCGCCCTTAACGGTAAAAATCTCGGTCTGGACCGGACCGGTTTTCAGGTACGATGCAGCAGCCAGAATTCCGGTTTCCACCTTCAGACCGTTGATCAGGTCGCCGATGACTGCCCTTGTCGAAGGACTGTAATTTCTCATTTGCTTTCCTCCTTTGGAGATGGCCGGGGGCTTTTCAGCCCCCATGCCAGTTAAGGGTTACGCCACCGCCGTCGGAGGAGCAGCCTGAGCATACCGAATGCCGACAAGCTGATACTCAACATAGACGATGTTCGTCGCATGACCGTCCGCCGAACCGAGCTGAATCCAGTCATATCCGGCGGTAAGGATGGCGGCGTCAATGTAGAAATTGACTTGCTTGGCCACGGCGGTATGGACGATGGTATAGGTTGCCGCATCGGTCTGTCTCGTCCAAGTGTCCGCAGTTGTAGTGAGCAGATTGGTGTAGATCGGGAATGTCGCCGAGAGTGCCGTTGTTCCGCTCCCGGTCGTTCCTTGATGGACTGTCAAGACGAGGTCGGTGGCGTTGTTGCCGATTTCCGTGATGTAAATCCAGCAGCCCTTTGCGTTCTTGAGGCATACCCATGCGGCGGTATCAGCAAGGGCATTGGAAGCCCCCGGCCCGTATCCCCAGATTCTCGGATTTGTTTCAATCGGATACATAATAAAATCCTCCTTTGTGTGATGCCGGGGCCGTTACGGACCCCGGCGGTTAATGGTTAGGCTCTGGATGCAAGCGCGACGAAATGCGACAGCGTATCGCTACCCTTATACGGGGTAAGGGCGGAGGCCCGTTCCGGCTGTCCGTCCACACGCATAACGAACCGGAACACCGACTCGTCATAATCGAACTTCACATGGATACTCATGGCAGACTCGATTCCGCCCTTTTCCGCAAGGATGTAGCCATTGAGGTCCGCGAAGATGATGTCGCCAACGGTGCCGAGAGTTGCCGCCTGCTCGATCGAAATGACTGGCCGTCCAAACAGGGTGCCGTAGGGCTGTCCGCTGATCCCGCCTGCTGGCATGTAAACCGGGACGCCGCCCGTGCCGACTGACATGCTCATGGCGAACAACTGCGGCTGCGTGTTCTGATTGATAAGCCATACGGCATTCGGCAGGGACTGCGGGAACATCCGCGAATACATCTTCACGATGTTCTCGTAAACGAGCGTCTTGGCGAGCTGTCCGCTTTCTTTTGCCACGGGGACAAGGCACCCGGCATTCAAGATGCCAAGGGGCTGGCCTGCGCCCGTGCCGTTGATGATCGCATCGTCAAGCAGGAACCCGAACTCCGCGACAAACGCCGACCGAATGAAGGACTCCAAGGCGCCTGCGTCGGCCAGCAATTCATCCGTTGCGTAGCAAAGGCCGATGAGCTTGTGGAGGCTCAGTTCGATCTGACGGAACTTCGGCTTCGAGGCCGTTTTCTGGGCGGCTTCGTTCTTCCAATAGCCGATGATCCCACCCGAACGGGTGGAGGCACGGGAAGTCTCATCGACCCCGTTGATCTTGAGGCTGTTCGCATTACCGGAAATCGTGATCCGGCGGCACCTCGGAGCCAGAATCCCGGTCTGGAAAACCTGCTCCAGAAGCCCTGAAGCGAAGTCCGTCTGCACGAGGAACCCGCCATCCGAAGGCGTGGTCTCATTCAGTCCTGTTGCCGCCCTGAATAGCCTGGGGTCAATCTGCCCACCCGGAACAGCTGCCCGGACAACCGCCGACATCTGCTCGCCGAAAGAGCCGAATCTTTCCTTCCGGTCCATCTCTGTGGCTTTCACGCCCATCTGGACGGTTGCGGCCCTTGCTGTCGGGGCTTCAAGGCTCGCGCTGATTCTTGCCTGTCGTTCTTGCACATTGACGATCTTCTGTAAGTCATCAACCGTGTCCATGATTTCCGTTTTGAGTGCAATTTCCGCCTCAGTCGGTTCGCGGTTTTCAGTCACGCATTGCGCGTCGATGTCCGCCGCTTTCTTCATGAGGTTTTTAATGTCGTCTTTGTACTGACCCAATGTTTTCATTATATTTGTCCTCCTGTTGTCTGTTTTGTTGGTGCCACCATTTCTGCTCTTGTCAGTAAGTCGGACACCCGATCTTTTTTCGGCGCTGGAGTCGGCACAACGTCACGAGGTGCCGGGGGGGGATCAACGTCACGCTGATACCCCTTTAACTCTGCGATGAATCCCGCAAACCCTTCCGCCATAATGATCTTTGCCTGCTTATGGGAAAACCCTACGTCACGCAGGGCCTTCTCGGCATCCTTTGCTGCGGGCATTTCTTTTCTGCCAACTATCGTATCCGGGATGTGCTTGAATCCCGCTTTCACCATAACTGGAGCGAACTTGGCGCAAGCCGCCATGTCCATTTCCTCGGAAATCTCATCGACGAAGCCCATCTCTTTTGCCTCGTCCGCCGTAAACCACGTTTCTGCATCGAGTAAGGCTTTGATTGTGTCGGCATCCTTTCCCGTCTTTCCGGTGTAGGCCGTGACCATTGAACCGCCTACCTTATCGAGCGTGTCCGCGAAAGTCCGCATATCAGAAGCCGTTCCCATTACCATGCCCGATGGATTGTGAATCATGTAAAGGGCATTTTCAGCCATGACGATCTTGTCGCCTGCAAGGGCGATCACGGAGGCAATACTTGCTGCGATCCCGTCAATGTAAGTGGTGACGTTGGCCGGATGCTGTCTGAGCAAGTTGTAAATGGTTATCCCGTCAAAGACGGCACCTCCGGGCGAGTTGATATGCAGGTCGATCTGTCCGGCCTTGATTGCGGAAAGCTCTTTCTGGAAATTCTTTGCCGTAACGCCGCCCCCGGTCCAGAAGTCCTCCCCGATTTCCTCATAAATCCAGACTTCGGCCTTTTCCGCCTTGTCTTTTATTTCATACCACTTGTTCATCGTCCTCCTCCTTTTCCGCATCCTCCGATGGCTCGCTAAGCAATGGGAGTTGCGGTTCGGGCTTCTTCCCTGCGTTTTCAAGCGTCGTGAAGTTCAGCGGGACAAGATGCACATCACCGCCGGGGATGGGGTCCATATCCTCTTTCTCACGGACTTCGTTAATGGAATAGACGCCCCGATCCAGCATCGCTCCATAGAATGCCGCCCGGCTTGCCGTATCGCCACGGAGAATGCCCTCCGCATTGTGTTTGAAATACAGCCGACCGTACCCGCTCAGGTTCTTGTCCGAGAGAGTCAAGAGCTGCATGTTGTAATTAGCTTCGAGGCGGACTAACCACGGGAGAATGCTGTCAACGTAGAATGATGTCTGCTCCGATTCGATATTAGAGAATGACGAACGGGTAAGGTCTTTCAGTTTATGCGGAGGCAGGTTAAACCAGCGAGCGATCTCCGGTATCTGGAACTGACGTGATTCGATGAACTGGGAATCCTCCGGGGGGATGCCTACTTTTTCAATCTTCATCCCATCTTCAAGCACCATGAGCTGGTTTGAATTGCCGAGGCCCGCGTAAACTTCGGACACAGCCGTCCGAAACGCCTTCGGGTCTTTGAGCTGCGCCGGATGGGTGATTACCGCGCTCGGATGCGTGCCCTTCCCGAAGTAAAGTGAGCCAAACGTCTCCATCGCCATCCCCAGGCCGATGGACTTCCGCGCCATCGCAATGACGGAATAGCCCATGAAACCGTCGAACCCAAGGCCGGGAATATGAAGGACACGCTCACGGGGCAAGGTAAGTGAAGGTTGGCTGTCCATACGCACATCGTAGACAACCCCTCCGGAGTCCATCCGGGGCGTTACCCTGTCCGGCGTGATAGGCCATAGCTCTATGGCTTCACCGTATCCGTTCCGGACCACCTCCGCATAGCCGTTTCCCCACGTCAGGACGTGCGCCATGAGG
>JAJFVB010000083.1 GCA_021372055.1 Desulfobacteraceae bacterium
TGATTCCATCAGCAATATCAGCCTCGCTAAGTCCGAGACGAACCAGAACCTTCTCGTTGGCTCTCCTGTGCCGATTCCGCCCGGCGTTTTCCTGCTGGGATCGGGGCTGGCCGGACTGGGCATCTTCAGAATGCGTTTCAGGAAGCGCTGATACCAATTGGCGTTCAAGATGGCACCAGGCTTTCAAAGCGTGGGGGCGCGGGGGAAATCATTTCCTCCGCTCTTTTGCAGTCTATAAATCGTATCTTGAACGCGACTCAATATAAGATGCCGGGCGGCATTGCCGAGAAGAAGAGAACACCGGAAGGGCTGTTTCCCGAAAGACCGGGGACGGCCCTTTATTTTTTCGGCGCGCAAGGTGGTATTGCGGAAACCGGAGTTCGTGCGAATTAGCTCTAGGTAAGTTGGGTGATATTATGATAATAGGTTAGACAAGCATCCGTTCGGGGTGATCGGGGGAACCCTCCTCCCGCCGGCTCCCGCGCTCGCTCCCGATCGTCAAGGGGCGAGGTGTCTGCGGGGTGGACAGCATGACGGGAATTCAACTTCCATGATAACAAAAGCCAGCGACGTTGTCGTCAAAATGCTTCTCGAAGCGATCATCAAAGGGGACTTGAAACCCGGCGACAAGGTGCCCACGACTCAGGTGCTGTCCCAGCTGAGCGGCACAAGCATCATATCGGCTCGTGAAGCGGTTCAGAGCCTTGCCACGATCGGGATCCTGGAGATAAGCCACGGACGGGGGATTTTCCTGAGCGAGGGAGCCCCGGTAGTGGAGGAGTTGCTCGAGGCGAGGAAGGTGATCGAGTCCCACAACGCGATGGTGGCGGCGCAGAAAAACACCGCGGAAAACATCCGGGTTCTGGAAGCCGTGCTCGGCGAAATGAATGCAAGCCTTCATCGCAACGATATCGAATCCTACAGCCAGAAGGACATTGAGTTTCATTTCGCGATCGGAATGATCGCCGGCAACCGCATCCTTATCAAAACCCTGATGAACATCAGAAATCTTCTTCGCTACCAACTCTTCACAATCAACCAGTTTCCGAAAATCATGCAGCAGTCCTCCGTGCACCACACGGAGATTTTCGAAGCCATCCGGCAGGGCGACGCCGAAAAGGCACGCGCCAGGATGTGGCACCATATGGCCGCCACGATCAGTTCCTGGAAGAGGTTCGTTGCTTCTCTCCGGCAGGAGTAGAGTGATTCCTGGAGCCGGATTTGATAGGCACTCTCCAGTGCGCGCGGGGGAACTGCCGCCTTTCACCCCTCCCCGGCGTCAATGCGATCCGTCGTTTCCCGTGTTTTCGCCCTCCTCTATCAAGCCGCTAAAACAGCACTGGACCTCAGAATCGTAGAATCATAGTGCAATATTCCGCCCGATCATTTGGTGTGAAGTTTTGCCTGGGAGCACCCGATAATATAAAACAGCAGCAAGGGTTCTGCGTTTTTTTTTTTATTCAGGGAATCAGGAGGAAAGGGAAAATCATGAAATTGACTCTCGGTAAGCGCATCGCCTCTGGAATCTTTCTCATGCTCGTGCTGATGATGGCGGTGGGATATGTGGGCTATCTGGGTTTAAGCAGGGTTTTGAAGGTAGGCGCCGTTGCCGGTCAAGTCGGAGATCTGCGAGATACGATCGTGTCGGCCGGGGGACATACCGACAGGTATCTTTTGAGTGTTCTGAACAACGACAAGGATCTTCGCGAGGAATCGGTCAAGGGTGTGGCCGCTCAGCTTGCCGCGGGCACGCAGTTGATCCGCGGAATGACGGCGGGTTCCGTTTTCGATCCCGAGCATATGGAAAAGCTGAATGCGGCTTCAAAGGATATCGCGGATTTTATCGAACAATTCGGAAAGTACAGAGCGCTCGACGAGGAGAAGGCCAAGCTGGAGGCCAGCACAAACAAGAGTTTCGCGACAATCGTGGATTACATCGGCAAGGGAACGATCCGGACCGAGGCGATGAACCTCGGTGTGAACGTCCTCAAAACCTCCATAGCGAATTACCTGAAAACACCTACGGCGACGTACTGGAAGACCGTGGAAACGGACGTGGCCAAGCTGCAGACAGACATAGCCAAATGGCATGAGTTTGTCTCGAGTTCCGAGCAGCTTGCCGAACTTGGAAACAGGCTCAAGGCTGAGTATGAAGAACTGAAGAAGATCATCGCGCGCTACAACCAGCTTACGGTTTCGCAGCAGACCATCAAAGCGGTAATGGAAAGCATTGAGAGCAAGCTCCTGAAGACCTGCGAGGGATTTGTGGCGTTCGCCAACAAGACGATGGAAAACCAAAGCATGC
Organism: Desulfobacteraceae bacterium; assembly: GCA_021372055.1. Lineage (GTDB taxonomy): Bacteria > Desulfobacterota > Syntrophobacteria > Syntrophobacterales > Syntrophobacteraceae > SbD1. Next base: position 2,306 of record JAJFVB010000083.1, read on the forward strand.
TGTCGGTCAGGTTGATAGTCGGGTTCATAGGATTTTCCCTCCTGATTGGCGTGATCTATGCCGCGATATCCATCCGGGGCATCGTCAGGAGGCTGAACGCGGTCATCTCCGGAGTGAGCGATGGGTCGGAGCGTGTGGCGAGCGCCGCCGGTCAGGTGGCTTCGGCGGGCCAGGTGCTGGCCGAGGGTTCTTCGGAGCAGGCCGCATCGCTGGAGGAGACTTCGTCCTCGTTTGAAGAGATGTCCTCGCTCACCAAACAGAACGCCCAGCGGGCCGGTGAAGCAAAGACGCTGATGAGGGAAGTGCAGACGACCGTCGAAAAGGTCAACGATCACATGAACAAGATGACCGTGGCCATAAGCGAGATTACGAAGTCGAGCGAGGAAACGGGAAAAATCATCCGGACGATCAACGAAATCGCTTTCCAGACCAATCTCCTTGCCTTGAACGCGGCTGTGGAGGCTGCGCGGGCGGGGGAGGCGGGCGCCGGGTTCGCAGTCGTTGCCGACGAGGTCAGAAACCTTGCCCGGCGAGCGGCGGAAGCTTCGGAAAATACCGCGTACCTGATCGAAAACACCGTGCGCAACGTCCGGACGGGAAACGAATTGACTCTGACCACCAAGGAGGCTTTCACGGAAAACATCGCCATGACCTCAAAGGTGGGGCAGCTCATCGACGAGATTTCGGAAGCGAGCAATGAGCAGGCCATCGGTATAGAACAGGCAAACCGGGCAATGGCCGAGATGAACGGTGTTACGCAGAGAAATGCCGCGAGCGCCGAAGAGTCGGCCGGGTCGGCGGAAGAGATGATGGCGCAGGCCCAGCACATGAAAGGCTTTGTGCAGCAGCTGGCGGATCTGGTCGGGCGGAGCGGCAACGGCGGCGGCGGGCAGAAGGCCGCAGGGGCCAAAGAGGCCCGGGGAGGCTTGGCGAGCCGTTTGACGAGCTTTATTCCGGGAGTGTCGCGCAAGGCTCTTCCTTCCCCCAAGGACCGGTCTTCCGAGGAATCTTTCTAAATAAATAAAGAGGTGTGG
>JAJFVB010000238.1 GCA_021372055.1 Desulfobacteraceae bacterium
GGTTGTTGTCGTCATGTTGAACGAACGGGATGAGATTGGCTCCTATTCCAAGCATCTGCCCGTGATACTTTTCCGTGTGGGAGACCAGGCCGGGCTCCAGCCACGCAACGCGCGATCCCATTGTCCGGGCCAGCACCCGGTCCCGCCTCCCGCGAACAAACGGGTCTTTGGGAGCAACCACGCAATCCGGCCTGGATTCCTCTTCCGCCCCGAGCCAGCGTGTATTTCCCTTCACCCCGTTTTCGCGCAGCTCGGTATGGGGCGCGAGAAGCCGATCGCCGTCGACCTTTGCCGCGAGGGCAAGATAGAGGTTCAGCCCGATATCCTCGGATTCCGGGGTCTCCGTCAGGCATATCCTGCCCGAATGACTCCAATGCACCGCCCGATGGTCGAACGTAGCCCTTTGCCCCGAAACTCCACCCGGACCGCGCAGGGTGATTTCACGCTTCTGCGAGATTTCTGAGAGGGGATTGAGACTGTTGAAAACGCGGCAAACCCTTCCCGAGATCAACCGGGAGAGACCGCTTTCAAGGGCGACCGCAACCTTCATGAGATCGGGCTTGAAGTTTTCGCCATCCTTGGCAAAATCGCCCTCCACCCATTTGCTTCCGGTTTTGAGCGCTCTTTTGACGACCGATTCCAAGTGGTCGGCAAAAGTTCTCACCCGCATTGCGGTGAGGCAATGGCGGTCGATTTGCGTCTCACCTTCCGATTCCTCAAGGCGCTCCCGCGGGAGCAGCTGTAAGACCGGCACGCGCTCGACGTTCCCGCGAACGGTTGCGAAAAGAAAAGTCGAACGGGACGTGAAAAGAGGAAAGGCGCCTATATAGCAGCGAAACCGCTGCGGGAAGGATGATTTTTCCCACCTGTGGTTTTCGTAAACCAGCGCCTTGTCCACGCGGACTTCAAGATCCACGTAGACCGCGACCCGCAGGGAACGCCCATGCCGCCGGCACTTCGCCTCGTAATCCTCAAGCCTGCGTGCGTAGCCGTCGGGCTCGGTTCTCTCGCCGGACCGCTCCCAGGGAAACCGCACAGAGTAGCCCACGCACTCCATCCCGCCCCGGACATGGCGCTCGAACTTTTTCGCATCGAACTCTTCACCGCTATCGGCAATCTGCCGGATGATCTCTCCAGCCCCCTCGGATTCGGAATCATCGGCCGTGATCAGCACCTTTATCCGACCGAAGGGTTTTCCGCGCTTTCGATCAAGGCACTCGAGGTTGTGTTCCCGGATTCTTTCTATCGCGTCCGCCGAGAGTCGCTCGCCCGAGGCGGCGAGCCGGTCCTTCGTCGCGGGATGGAACAGGTCGGAGAAGACAACCGCGCTCCCTTCTCCCGAGTCCGGAAGGAGCATGTCCAACACATATTCGATACAGTGCCTGCAGAGCGGTTCCCTTCCGGCAGCGCTCTTTGCGGCCGGATAGGTGGGGATCTCTTTTCCACGGAAGGGCTGGGGCGGAAAGGTTCGGGAAAAATGCAGGGATTCCCGCGCGAGCCGGTAGAAACCCGTTTCGGGATCAAAGGGAATTTTCCCATGGAATCGGTCCAGTTGCAGGAAAGATTCATATGCGGACCGATGCGGAGATGATATGACGTCGCTGATGTCGATAAATTCCCGCAAGGAACTCACCTCGAACGGAAGTCCATGAAAGAAGAATCCACAAGAACTGATTGATCCGGAATTTAGAGGGGTGGATAAGCACACTACCAAATTTGGAATATCATTCAAGAAATTTCCAGCGAAGGGATCATATAAATCCGGAAATCGAACCTGTTTCATTCTGAATCCGCAAGTGATATATAAAAGAATAAAGCTCTTTTCTCGACTTCATTCACGAATCCGAATGACAATCTTCGAATAAAAGACATGAGAAAATGATACAAAAGAGGATGTATCTAAGTGAAGCTCTCGATCGTCAATGTACTTTTCAATAAGCATTTCAATATCAGATGGCCAGATCGGTTTTGTGAATAGCCGGCAGGAAGTGTTTTCTTATGGTCCCGCCCGGGTGTGCGGTCCCTTCACGCCGACGGGCGCGGGCGCAACGCCAAAATGAGCCGCGTAGCGGCGTGATACAATGAACGTTCAAGATGATACCAAGCTTTCAAAGCGTGGGGAGCCTGCTCCCCACACCCCACACGCAGCTGCGCTGCTCATTTTGGCCCCGGGACGAATTGCCTCTGCGATAGAGATAACCTTCACTTGCGGGGGGAAAGAGTTGACAAATCTCGGCTCATTCTTTAATCATAAAAAAACACATATTACTCTTAGCGTTGATTGACTCCTGTCCGTCAGATTATATTCGATGCTCCCATTCCGGCTCGACTGAAATCATTCCCCGCCTCCTTTTTCCGGTTTTTGCGCTCTTTTGTCCCGGGAACGGCTCCGTTTCGGATTGCATAAGGAGGGAACCATGAAAGCAGGCATTATTTTTACCGGTACAGGCCCAATCCTCATTCTTACCAGTTATCAATCCTTTGATGACCCCAATTTTGTCGAGAAACTTGCCACGAAAGGAATCCAGAAGTACATCGCCTACGAACTCCCCGTGGAAAAGGTGAAAGCGAAATATAGAGAGCAGTTCCTGATAATCATGCAGGACCTTTCCCAGGCAAACGATCTGCGTGTGCTGGACTACAACGGGCACCACGTCTTCACGACCTTCTCGTTAAAGGAACTGGGGCCCCCGATCTATTCCGAATAACGGAGTTGGAGACCGTGGAACGACTCCTGGAAAAGGAAGAGTCCTATGGAAAAAAAGTTGCTTTTCGCAGTGGACGGCTCGGAGCAGTGTCAAAAGGCCATTGTTACGGTCGCAGCGCTCCTGAAGGATCAACCCGGGTTCCACGTGCTGATCTACCATTGCCTGCCCGAAGTCCAGTCACTGTTCGCCGGTGACACCGCCTTCATCGCCCCCAACGGCGATTTCCTGGAGCGGGCCGGACAGGTGGTGCTCGATAAAGCGCGCCAGGCCCTCCTCGATGTCGGCTTTCCCGCCGAGCGGATCACAACCAAGTTGAAAAAGGAAAGCATCGTCCCCTCCTGCGATATTCTGGAGGAAGCGGCAGCGTCCAAAATCCGGACTATCGTCTGTGGACGGCGCGGCAAGACGCCGAAAAAAAACCTACTTATCGGCAGCACTTCAAGCCGGGTCTCCCAGTACTCCACGTTGCGCACGGTCTGGGTGGTCGATGCTCCGGTGCATGACACTCGAAGGGTGCTCATAGCGATGGAGGGCGGACCCGATTCGCGCGCCCTCACTTACTACGCCGCCGAGATCCTGGCCCCGATTCCCGGCCTGGAATTCACGCTGCTCCACCTCATCCCCAAGCTGCCGCCTCAACTCTGGGACCACGGGCACATCCCCGATGAGAACGAGCAGAAGAGCAATATCGAGAAATGGCGGAGCGACACGATGCGGGAGGTGGAGAAATTTCTTTCCGAGGCAAACGGCGCTCTCATCGGCAGGGGAGTCCCGCCGGACAAGGTCAGGACGCAAATCATGCATTCCCGTGAGGACCTCGCCAGGGATCTGCTTGCCGAAATCGACAGGAGCCTCTACCAGTTTGTTCTGATCGGCAAGAAGAGCTTCAAGGAAAAGAAACCGTTCCTGATCGGCAGCAATGCCAACAAAATTCTCAAAAACGCCAAAGGCACGATTCTCTGTCTGGTGGACTCGTAATACGCTCATTTGCGTTCAAGAACAGGCAAAGAACGCTTTGAAAAGCGTGGGGAGTTCCCCCCCACGCCGCTACGCGGCTCATGGCGGCGCTT
>JAJFVB010000239.1 GCA_021372055.1 Desulfobacteraceae bacterium
AGGCTCTCCTCAACCCGATCGGCGATAAAGAACTTCTCTTTTATTCCATTCACCCTCAACCCGTAGGCAACGTTATCGAATATCGTCTTCGGGAAAGGGTTCGGCTTCTGGAACACCATGCCGACCTTCCTCCTCAGTGATACGACATCGACTTCCGGCGCGTAGATATCCTGGCCGTCCAGTTTGATCTCGCCGTCGATCCTGCTTTTTACGATAAGATCGTTCATCCGGTTGAGGCATCTAAGGAATGTGCTCTTGCCGCAACCGGAGGGACCGATGAGCGCCGTTGCGCGGTTCTCGAATATATCGAGCGTGATGGCGTGCAGGGCCTGAAAATCGCCGTAGTGGAAGTTCACTCCCGCAGCGGATATTTTTACCGGTTTTTTCATCTCGGAATGTTTCCTTCAACCATTACGCATACTGCCGCAGAGTGAAAAAGAAGGTGGAGCCTGCCGCGCCGTTGCCGGCGGGGCTTTCAACCCAGATATTCCCCCCGTGGTTTCGGATGATATGCTTGCAGATAGCCAGCCCGAGGCCCGTTCCCCCGGCTTTGCCCCGGGATTTGTCCACCCGGTAGAACCGTTCGAAAATCCTTTGGCGATCCTGTTTCGGTATTCCCGGCCCGTGATCGCTCACCGCAAATGTCGCCCTCCCGCCTTCGCTGGAAGCGCCGACTGCGATGACTGCTCCCGCCGGACTGAACTTGACGGCGTTTTCCAACAGATTCCGGAAAAGCTGAACCAGTTGCTCGAAATCCGCCCACACCATAAGGCCCGAGGACTGTAGTCCATTGCGGAGTTCGATCCGCTTTTCGGCCACGGACGGCACGCACGATCTCCAGGCCTCGAGCAAGGCTTCTTCGGCATTGACGGGGCGGATCTCGGAGGAGTTCGAGAATTCCTCAACTCTGGCAAGCTGGAGCAGATCGTTTACTATCTCTATTATGTGCTCGGTTTTCCTTGCAATGATCTCCAGGTAGGACTTGCGGGTTTCGAGGTCGCCGTCGTCCGATAGCAAAATTTCCGCGTAGCCCTTTATCGAAGTCAGCGGGGTGCGGAGTTCGTGAGACGCATTCGCGACGAAATCCCTTCTGATCTGCTCCAGTTTCTTCAGATCCGAGATATCGTGCAGAACCACTATGGCCCCATGGTTGCCGCGGGACTGCCCGATTCGAACGACATAGACGTCGTAGACCCTGTCCGGCCCGATCTTTGCCACGCCCTTGTAGGATGAGGCTTCCCCGGCAATGACATTCCTGAATGCCTCGCGGATCTCGGTGCTCCACATAACTTCCAGAGGCGTGCGTCCCGAGAATTCGAATATCCCAGGGAACATCGTGTGCGCGGCCCTGTTGGCGGATTCAATCTTCCCGTCCGAATTGAGCAGCAGGATTCCCTCTTCGATCCCCTCGAGAATGCCCTCCAACTGGACCTTCTGCCTCGTTATCGTTCCGATGTAGGAATCCACCCGGTCGGCCGTTTCCCTGATGGTCCTGGCCAGAGGATAGAATTCATGTCCGGGATGAAAGCGCGGCGGGATTTTCAGCCGCCCCTTGCCGATGGACTCGGCGGCGGCGGAAAGAAGACTTACCGACCTTCCGGTATGAACGATCAGCCAGCAACTAATGACCGCGAAGGTGATAAATCCGACCAGGATTATCGAGTACTGCACCTGTCCCGCTTTGTCGAGGCCGTAGAAAACGCCGGAAAGAGGAATCGCCGTTCTCAGGACGCCGCCGGGAAGATTCCCGGAAGGCTCGACTGCCCGTGCAACATAGAGCAGATCCACACGGAGAGTCCCGCTGTACCTGATGCTCGTCCCGAACGGTTTGTCGTGCGCATCGGATATCTCCGGTCTTCCGGCATGGTTTTCGAGCCCTCCGATGTCCTGAAACGGGACATCGGAATCCGCGATGACCTTTCCTCCTTCGGCTACGTAGGTAAGCCGCACCTGGAGCCGTTTCGCCGCGGTGACGAGAAAGTCGTTCAATTGCCCCTCGTCTCCCAACTGCTGCCGCGACAGGATATCGGAGAGCAGGAGAATCTCCCTTCCGGTCCTGGCCTGTGTTTCCGAGAGGATTTCGTCCTTGAGATACCTGCCGTAATATACCGACGGGAGCAGGAGGGCCACGAAGAAAAGGCCCCACAGGAAGAGAAGCAGCCGGAATCTGATCCTGAATTTCATTTCACTCCTGGTCCTGAAACCGATAGCCGATTCCGCGAACCGTCTCGATCCACTCCGCCCGCCCCATCAGCTTCTGTCTCAGGCGGCGTATATGAGTGTCCACGGTTCTGGCGTAGCCGTCGAAATGGTACCCCCACACCTTGTCCAGCAATTGTTCGCGAGTCAGGACTTTTCCCTGCTTCCGAACCAATTCGGAAAGCAATTTGAATTCCGTTGCCGTGAGGATCACCTCCCTGCCCTCCAGGTTGACCCGATGCGCCTCGAAATCGATTTCCAGGCCGGATTTCCTGAACACGGAAACCGGCGGGAATTCCGGAGTCGCCCTGCGCAGGATGGCCCTGACGCGAAGGACAAGTTCACGCGGGCTGAACGGTTTTACTACATAATCGTCGGCGCCCAGCTCCAAACCGACGATCCGATCGATTTCCTCGGCGCGGGCGGTCAGGATCAAAATGGGGATTCGAGATGTTTTTTGCTCCCGCTTCAGCTCTTTGCAGACATCAAATCCATCGATGCCCGGAATCATCAGATCCAGCACTATGAGATCGGGCATCTGCCGCCTGACGGTTTCCAGGGCATCGTAGCCCTCATCGCAAACCAGCGTTTCGAAACCGGCCTTGTTCAGGCTGAGGCTCAGCAGTTGGGCAATGTCCGGGTCATCTTCCACAACAAGGATCTTCCGGGCGGACATTTTGACTCCATATGGCCGTTGGACGGATGCCGCGGCCCCGTTGTTTTCGCGGATGTTTCACGCCCACGATTATGGAAAAGAGCGGGGACAACGATTTCCCCCGCCTCCCTCGGCAGCGCAGCTCCCCATGGTCTGAAAGCTTGATATCATCTTGAACGCTCATTGGTATTAAGGGCTTGCGGCAAACTTTCGACGAAATCCCTTATCTCGTCTCTCACGCGCCGGTAGTGCCGAAGCGCTTCCTCCTCAAACTTCGCCGACCGTGCGAGGCTCGGCGGATCGTCGAACGCCTTGTGCAGGACTTTTATCCGCGCAGGGAAATACGGACAACTCTCCTTGGCGCTTTCGCAGAGTGTAACGACATAATCGAACTCAATATCGCGCAGGGACTCCAGGTGCTTGGACCTGAACCCCGAGATATCGATTCCAGCCTCGGCCATGACAATGACGGCCCTGGGGTCGACCCTGCAAGGAGCTACGCCTGCGGACCAGGCCTCCATCCCGCCTGCCAGCAGATGCTTTGCCCATCCTTCCGCCATCTGGCTCCGGCATGAATTGCCGGTGCAAAGGAACAGCACTCTCGTCACGAATTACCTCCTCAGCTTCGCCCGGTAAAGGATTGCCGCGAGATTGGTGCCAAGCACCAGGACAATTAATACCAGAGCGGTCCCGTATTGAATAGGGCGAGTAAGGTCGATCTGCGTTCCGGCGCTTGCCAGGACATAAATGTGATACGGCAATGCCATTACCTGGTCGAAAAGCGATCCGGGAAGATGCGGAATAAAGTACACGGCAGCCGTGAACATTATTGCGGCGGTCTCTCCCGCGGCCCTGCCGACTCCGAGTATCGCTCCGGTCAGAATCCCGGGGGCTGCGGCGGGAAGGACCACGCCGTATATCGTCTGCCATCTGCTCGCCCCCAGCGCAAGAGAGGCTTCCCGGTAGCTTTGCGGGACAGCCGCGAGCGCCTCCTCCGCGGAACCGATGAGAATGGGCAGAATTAGAATGCCGAGCGTCAGGATGCCGGACAGCAGGCTTACACCGAATTTGAACCAGGTTACGAAGAATGCGAGCCCGAACAGTCCGAATACTATGGACGGGATTCCGGCAAGATTGTTCACCCCGAACTTGATCGCCTTCACCAGCAGTCCGGGCCGGGCATACTCGTGCAGATAAATCGCGGACGCGGTGCCGAGTGCCAGGGCCACGGCCATCGCACCCAGGCTCAGGAGGAATGTCCCGACGATGCAGGGGAAAATCCCTCCCTGGGTCATGGAGTTCACGGGGGGCTGGGTGATGAAAGACCAGCTTATCGCCTTCCAGCCGTTCGCAAACAGAAAACAGACAATCACGGCAAGCGCAAGACAATTTATGAGGGCGGCAAAACGCAACGCCGTGAAGGCCAATCCCTGTTTCCAGGCACGAAACCGCGCCCTGCCCCTCGGCGCATCATCGCCAAAACCGCCTCTTTTCAGTCCGTCCATCTCTTTGTCCTTCGACCCGCCTGTCTTCTACAGGGTCGCGGCCCCGACCTGCTTGTGCTTCCCGGCGATGTAGGCCGCGATCATGTTGAATATCATCGTAAAGAGAAAGAGGATCACGCCGAGGGCGAACAGAGCGTGATAGTGGTCACCCCGGAAAGGCGCTTCGGCCATTTCAGCGGCAATGCTTGCCGGGATCGGCCGCACGGGATCGAACACCGATTCGGGAATGAGGGCCGCGCCCCCGGCGACCATCAGAACCACCATTGTTTCGCCGATCGACCTCGAAATACCGAGGATGGCGGCTGTGCTGATCCCCGAAAGCGAAGCCGGGATCACGACCCTCAAGATCGTTTCCAGATGGGTCGCACCCAGCGCGAGCGAGCCTTCTCTCAGGTCGCCCGGCACACTGCGGATGGCGTCCTCGGATATCGTGCAGATGGTCGGTATCGACATAAATGCGAGCATGAGCGATGCGTTGAAGAGGTTCAACCCGGTGGGCAAATCGAAAGTCTCCTGAAGAAAGGGAGCAACGACGACCATGCCGAAAAAACCGATGACGACTGAAGGAAGAGCGGCAATGAGTTCCACGGCCGGTTTCAGGATGTTTCGGACCCATGGAGCGGCTATTTCAGCAATGTAGATCGCGGTCATCACTCCGAGCGGCGCAGATATCAGAGTCGACAGAACCGTTACCCCGACGGATGCGGCCAGCAGCGGGAAGATGCCGAAGGAGGGCGGCTCGAAGGTCGGATACCATTCCTTTCCAAAAAGGAAGGCTCCGACGGATACCCTCTTCAGGATCGGGGCGCCCTCCACGAAAAGGAATATCAGAATCGCGGCGAGAATGAGCAGCGAAAGCAGAGCCGTGGCAAAAAGGAGCAGACGAACGACCACGTCTTTTTTACGGCTCCCCAGAAAACCCTTTCCGGTCAGGATGTCCGGGCACCGGGCCCGGACTGCTGCTTCTCCTTTTTCCGGAGCGATGATCCTGGAGCTAATAAAGGGGAACAAATCCCGCCTCCCTGACGAGCTTCTGGCCTCTTTGAGGGAGCAGCATGAAGTTGACGAAATCCTTCGCATCGCCGGTCGGCCATCCGCGAGTGAAGAGAAACAGCGACCGCGAAACGGGATATTTGCCGTTCAGCGTGGTCTCCTCGGAACCCTGGACCCCGTTAACGGCAACCGCCTTTACGGTGCTGTTGAGATACCCGAGCCCGACGTAGCCGATTGCATACTTGTTGGTGGAAACAGTCTGCACGATCGTGCCGTTGGATGCCTGCAGCAACGCCCCGGGAGATACCCTCTCCTTTTTCATGACCTTCTCTTCCCATACCTCGTAGGTACCCGAAGACGTGTCACGGGAGATCACGACAATTTTCAGATCGGGTCCGCCAAGTTCCTTCCAATTCTTAATCTCTCCCTTGTATACGCCCTTCAACTGGTCCAGCGTCAGATTGGAGACAGGATTGCCCGGATGGACTATCGGAATGATGCAGTCGTATGCAATTCCAAATGGAACGGGATAGGAACCCTTCTCCACGGCTTTCTTCACTTCATCGTCCTTAATAAACCTGGAACTGGTGGCAACGTCGACGGTCCCGTCGATGATCGCCTTGATGCCGTTGCCCGACCCGCCGCCGGATACCGCGATGGCAACGTCGGGATGTTCTTTCATGTAAGCTTCGGCCGCTTTCTGCGCAATGGGCAGGACGGTGGTGGACCCGTCTATCCGCAGATTGCCGGCCATAGCCGGGGCCGTGCAGGAAAGCAAGAAAAGCAGAAACGCAACAAAACCGGTTTTCCTCATTTTTCCTCCTCAATTTTTGGGAATCGACACACATGCAATCAACGTGGCTTCTTAATAGGGAAAAATTGTTACGGTTCTGTGACGATCAAGCCAAATTCAGGTGAAATTATCTTTGGCGCCGAAAACGGTGAGAAAGGAAGATGAATGCATCGCCCTGCGACGGAATCCGCTCAAACGAGCATGCCGGTATGGTGTATATTTGCTCCCACCGGCGACCGGGAAAGGCTGCGGATATGCTCATAGGGGTGCTGTATCACGCAGGGGCGGGGCCGGACTACGCGAATCAGAGCGCCCTGTGGAACTGCCCGGAATTACTGTCTGGAGAGGAAATTTTATGTACGTTCGCCTTGCATCGATTCTTCTTATGCTTTTTCTCGCTTTGGCCTCTGTGTCTTTTGCCGAAGACGAGGCAAAACCCCTTGATCCCTCGCTTGTTCCCATGGATGCATCCGGCCCCGCCGGATTCGTTCCGGAAGGGTGGGAGATGGAGGATCGGGTTTCAGGGGATTTAAACAACGATTCTCTCACGGACTATGCGCTAAAAATCGTGGAGAAAAAGAAGTCGCAAAGCGAAAATCCCGAAGATCGGCAGAGGGCGCTCGTGATCGTCTTCGGGAAAAAGGACGGCAAGCTGTCGCGCGCCGCGGTTGCCCCCAAACTGCTGCAATGCACGGGATGCGGGGGAGCTTTCTACGGGGTGTCCGACGCTCCGGCGGACATCAAGATCAAAAAAGGCGTCCTCATCGTAGAGCAGAGCAACGGGTCCCGTTCGGTCAATTACACTACTTGCCGCTTTCGCCATGAACCCGAATCCGGCAAATTCCTCCTCATAGGCTTTGATTTCAGTGAACACGACCGCCTGGACGATTCGGAAATTTCGGAAAGCACAAACTACCTCACCGGCGTTCGGATAGTCACGCAAACGAAGGGCAAGAAGAAGACATCCCGGCAAAAAAGCGTTCCCACTGAAAAAATAGACATCGAGCAAATCGACTACGATCAGTTTGCCGCGTCCACCGTTGAGCGGCTGGGACTTTGAGCCCGGAACGCAAGCTTTGGCAACCGACGTTTTCCTTGGGGCCAAACGCGCGGCCCGGCTGCCGATTGATGGACTATCTTTTTGACTTTTAAGCAAAATATGAATAGAAGGATGCCTTGACGTCTCCCCGGGATTTTGCCGGGTAAAACTGGAGCCGAGCACGATGGCGGGCGCGGCTCATTTTGGCGCTTCGGCTGCGCGGGGAATCATTCCCCCGCTCTTTGCCGTCCCGAGAGGTATCACCTTGAACGCAATCCGGTATCAAAGGAGACGGCTTGCAACACACCGGTGCGATGAACATGCTCTCAAAAGACAAGATCATCCTGACATTTAAGGAAACCAGGCCCCAGTTCCTGTTTCTGTCTGTCGCTCTCACTTTTCTGGGGACCTCGATTGCCTGGTACTACGGCTCCTCTAACCTGAGATATGCCCTTCTCGCGGGTTTCGGACTGCTTTTGACCCATGGCAGCGTGAATGCGATAAACGACTATTTCGACTACAAGAGCGGAATCGATCTGAACGTCAAAAGAACGCCGTTCAGCGGTGGGAGCGGTTTGGTCCCCGAGGGGAAAATCTCCCTCGGTCACGCTCTCCGGGTCGGAGTGTTCACTTCGGTTGCGGCCTCGCTCATAGGCATCTATTTCGTTTTTGTCAGCGGCTGGAAGCTGATACCTCTCCTGATCGCCGCAATTTTGTGCCTGGTGCTGTATACGCCCGTGATCCTCAGAACCCCCTGGCCCGAGTGGTCCCCCGGACTGGGGTTGGGCGTTATGCCCCTTTTGGGCTTTTACTTCGTGCAAACGGGCGAATACAGCTGGATCGTGCTGATCGCTTCGATACCCAGCGGCATCCTGGTGCACAATCTGCTGCTTCTCAACGAGTTCCCAGATCGGGAGGCGGACCGGGCAGGCGGCAGGAAAACCACCCCGGTGGTATTCGGAATGGACGGCGCATTCAGGCTTTTCCGGATGGCAACGATATCCGTTTATATCTGGATCGTGGGTTGCGTTATCGCCACTCTCCTGACGGGCACTGTCGTGATGCCCGTCTACTGCCTCATATGTTTTCTCAGTCTGCCGTTTGCATTGAACGCCCTTCGGAGGGCAAAAGCATACAACGACAGGGACAAATTGATTCCGGCTCTCCGCGACAACGTGATTTTCATCCTGCTTACGGAGGTGCTCATGGGCGTCAGCTACATCCTGGAAAAGATGTTCCCGGTTTCCTGAAGCCCGGCGTTTCGCGGTTCACGCACCACGAGACCTCAGCACCTCGCGGATCTTCTCGGCCAGCGCTTTCATCGAGAACGGTTTCTGGATGAAGTGCACTCCCTCTTCCAGCACCTCCCCGCGCCCGATCGCTTCAGCCGCGTAGCCCGACATGAACAGACATTCCATGGACGGCCGGGCGCTTTGCAGCCATTGAGCAAGCTCCTTGCCGTTCATTCCCGGCATGACCATATCCGTCATGAGCATGTGAATTTCGCCGGGATACTCGTTCGCCAATCGGATTGCCTCACCCGGGGCAACTGCGGTCAGGACCTCATATCCCAGCGAGACGAGCATCGTCTCGGACATCTCCAGGATAGCAGGTTCATCTTCCACGATCAGTATGGTCTCGCCCCCGCCGAGCGGGATTGCCGAAACCACCTCATCCGCCCTGCTCTCCACGTCCGCTTCGGCATGAGCCGGAATGTATATTTTGAACAGGGTCCCATGCCCCGGCTCGCTGTACACGCTGATAAAACCCTCGTTTTGCCTTACGATGCCGTAGACTGTGGCAAGCCCCAGGCCGGTGCCCTTGCCCAGCCCCTTGGTGGTGAAAAACGGGTCGAAAATCTGAGCCTGAGTCTCCTTGTCCATGCCGCACCCGTTGTCGCTGACGGCAAGCATGACATATCTTCCGGGGCTACAGAGGCTCGGCCGGGAAGACTCATCGCAGGCCGCGTTGGCCGTCTCGATGGTCACCCTCCCGATTTCTCCGATGGCATCCTTGGCGTTGACGCACAAATTGGCAAGAATCTGATCAACCTGGACGGGGTCCATCTTCACCCGCCACAGTCCGGCCCCCGGCAGCCAAGCCAGATCGATGTTCTCACCGATGAGCCGCCGCAGCATCTTCAGCATCCCTTCCACGGTCTCGTTCAAATCGAGTATCTTGGGGGCTATCGTCTGCTTGCGGGCGAAGGCAAGGAGCTGACGGGTCAGATCCGCCGAACGGCCGGCCGCCTTCAGTATCTCTTCCAGGTAATGGTGCAGGGGACTCGTTTGCGACGACGACGTCAGGCCCAGCTCGGAATAACCGATAATCGCACCGAGCATATTGTTGAAGTCGTGGGCGACACCTCCGGCAAGTCTGCCGACCGACTCCATTTTCTGAGCCTGGAACAACTGCGCCTGAAGCCTCTCCCGATCTTGCTCGGCGCGTCTGCGCTCGGTCAGGTCCCGCGCCGTGGCAAGCACCATGTCCTGCCCCCGATGTTGAACGCGCCTGATGTGGAGCTCCACGGGGACATCATACCCGTCTTTGGTGATGAGCACCCCTTCCGCGAGAACGGTACCGTCCCGATTCAGGGCATGCATCATCTCCATGGCGGGACTGGCGCCGTCGGGCGAGCGTTTTACAATATCGAGCGGTGAGAGCTCGAGCAGTTCTTCGCGGCTGTATCCGAGCAAGCGGCAAGCCGCCTCGTTGGCCTCGATGAAAGAGTTGGAGACATCCGAGGCCTGGGAACGCTGCACCAGGATGGCATCGTCCACGCTGTCGAAAAGGTTGCGGTACTTTTCTTCACTCTGATGGAGTTCCTCCGCCGCTCTTTTTCGCTCCGTAATATCGCGTGCGAAAGAAAAGCTGCCTTCCTGTCCTTCAAAAACCACGTAGCTGCTGGTGATCTCGACGGGGAGCGACCGCCCATCCCTTGTGCGGTGTTTCGCCTCGAACGTTATTGACTTGCGTTCGCGCAGCTCGTTCATGTAACTCGCGAGCGTTTCCGGCGAGGCCACCGGGTCGACCGAAGAGAAAGGCAGAGCAAGCAACTCCTCTCGCGAGTACCCCAGAGACCGGCATGCGGCCTCGTTTACGTACACGGCCCGGCCCTGGCCGTCCAGCCAGAAAACGGGGTCCCGGGCGCGGTCCACGCCGTATTGCACGAGCCTCATAATCTTTTCGGAAGCTTTTCTCTCCGAGATGTCGCGCACAACGGTCAGAACGCGATTGTGACCCGAGATGGTCGAGATTCGGAGGGCAACTTCCACCCAGAACGTTTCTCCCGTGTGCTTTTTCGACAGCCATTCGAATACCTGGGGTTTTCCGCCCGCAGCATCCCGTATTTTGCGCAGGGCTTCCCCAAGGCAGTACTCTTCCGTACCCGCGCTGATGTGTTCGACCGTGCACCGGAGGGCTTCTTCCTTGGAATTGAAGGCATACATCCGGAGCATGGCATCGTTGCAGTCAAGGATTCGACCCGTGTCCATGTTCTGGATAAGAATCGCCTCGGAAGTGGCGTTGAAGATCTCCCTGTACCGTTCCTCGCTTTGCCGGAGCGCCGCCTCCGCCCGCTTGCGGTCGGTAACGTCCTCGATCATGCCGAGCTGCGTGCGGGCCTTCCCGGAATCGTCGGGCAGGAAGAACCCCCTGTCCCTGACCCAGACGTAATGCCCCTGCTTGTTCTTCAGGCGATACTGGACTTCCCAGTAGGCGCATGCATCCATAGCGGTCTTCAGGCATCGGAGCGTCGTCGAACGGTCCTTCGGGTGCAGAAGGTTCTCCCACTGGGCAAAGCCGCCCTGCATCTCTTCCAGAGCATAGCCAAACACCTTCTCGACACTTTCGCCCCAGGTGATCGTACCGGCGTTTACATCGTATTCGTAGACAACCTGCCCGGAAGCTGCCACGATAAGATTGTAGCGGTCCATCCATGACTTGAGCTCATGCTCCTTGCGTTTCCTCTCCGTAATATCGTGGAAGTCCCATACGCGCCCGATCACCTCGCCGCCAATGCTTATGGGCGAGGAATACCGTTCGAAAATCCGTCCATCCTTGAACCTGACCTCATCCAGATCCTCCAGGTTGCATTGATAGAGTTCGCGCACTCTGGCGAGGAAGCTATCGGGGGCTTCCAACTGATGCACCACGCTGGCAAGCAAATCGGCATCTTCACTGCTGCCTCGAATCTTATCGGGGGGGATGTTCCACATCTGGGCGAAACGGCGGTTCATATGGGAGACCTTGCCGTTCCTGTCGACCACGAGAATACCGTCGACCGTCGTATTCAACGTGGTTCTCAGGAGCTCTTCATTTTCGCGCAGCGCATTTTCCGTCCGATTCCGCTCGGTAATGTCGGTCATGAAACTCAGCGTTTGCTCCCGCCCGTTCCTGTCAAACACTTCGCAGGATAGCAGGCAGTCCCGCAGGGACCCGTCCTTGCGGCGCAATTTCACCTCGCACCCGTCAAGGCACCCTTTTTCTCCGATAGCCCTCCGGATCTCCTCCCGCTGGCCGGGATCATCATACAACCCGAGTTCCCCGCTGGTCTTCCCGATCACTTCGTCCCTCGAGTACCCGACAAAGGCCAGAAAAGCATCGTTCACATCGGAGAATTTCAAGTCCGGAATGGTCGTGAGCGCCATCGGCGACGGATAGCTGCCGAACAACTGCCTGTACCTCTCGCCCTCCCCCTGCAGTTCGGCCGCATCCAGGCCGATACAGACAATACACTCCGCTCCCTGCCATTTGGCGGCGGAGCAATGGAGCCGGACCGGCAACAGGTTGCCCTCTTTTCCCGCCATCGGGAGCGAACAAGTCGAGGACCTGCCGGGAAAAACGGCTGCGAGTGAATCGCAGACCTCCGATCGCCTGTTTTCGGGATAGACGGCCCGAAGGTCCATGTGTCGGAGTTCCTCCGGCTCATAGCCGAGCTTGCGTGTCACCGCACCATTGGCGAAGAGAATGCGCCCATCCGGCGACACGACCAGGACCACCATCTCCATGGCATCGAAGAGGTCCCCCAAACCGGCGCCATCGGCCGGCGACCTTTCCTCAGCCGCATCGCGCCCGGCATCGTTTTCGCTGCTCATGGCATTCCCTTCCAGTCCCGGAATCTCCGGACTTCACCTGTTGACGTTGCTGCGGCAATCGACCATCTCCCATCGCCTCCTCCAACTCTACGGACAACGAAGGCCATGCGAAATTCGCGCTAAAGGCGATTTCCGTCGTGCGGTCCACGGCAAAAAAAAAACGATAAAAACCCGTCCGCCCTCACTCGGTTTCAATGCTCACCGGTTCCCGAGCGAGCGAAGCGATATGATATCGGAGTCTTGTTGGCAGATGCCGGATAGTCCGGCCAGTTTGATTATAGTATATCGGAAGTTGTCCAAGAGAAGAATCGCTGCCGGCAAAAAATATCCCTTCCCTGCAATCGATTCCGGGGAAAAGAGCCGGTGAGGGCCTTCCGCGCGCGGTGCAAAGGCGAAGATCTCCACCCGCTCCTCTTCGGGATCGGGACCAATACACGAGGCTCGAAGCCGCACTCTTCGTCCGGAATCTCAGTTGGTCCCGAGTCCGGATGATACGGGCAAGGGTGCTTGCGGCACATTCATCGAAGGCGGAGCCGCGCCCAAGCTGCCCTCGGAGGGGGCCATTCCCGCGAAGGCAACCCGATTTTTTCGAAACCTCACTTCAAAAACCCCTTGCGGAGTCTCGTATTCCCACTCTATCGAAGTTCGCAGCTGCTTCACCAGCGTAGGTTTTCCAAGGATCCGGGTAACCGCGTCCCGGGTCATGCCCGTTTTGATCCTTTCGAAAGCCGCGGGGTCGGGGACAACTCCCGGGGGCGGGGCCGACTGCGCGGTCTTACCCTTGTGATAGGGCACCATGTCCTTGAATACGACGGAATTCCTCTGGAACCTGACTTCGAAATAGCCCTTGCCGGTGTCGTATTCCCATTCGATGGCCGTGCCGACCGGCTTCACCTCCGCGGGCTCGCCAAGGATTCTGCTGACCTCGTCGGGCGACATTCCAAGCCGGATCTGGTCATAGCCCGGAGATGCAAGATCCTGCCGGGAGCTTGCGCCCGCAAACCCCGCCGCGGCGCCGGTGACGGGAGCAGTCGAGGGAAGTGCGACTGTCTGGGGCGGGGGCACGGAAAACTGCGAAGCCGGAACATCGGCCGGAAGCGATTGCGGAACTGTTGTCGTGGGAGAAGCCTGGGCGGTCTTGGGCTTATGGTAGGCGACATGGTCCTTGAATACGACACTATCCCTGTTGAACCTGACTTCAAAGTAGCCCGTACCGGTGTCGTATTCCCATTCGACGGCTTTTCCGACCTGTTTCACCTGCACGGGCTCGCCAAGGATTTTGCTGACTTCGCCGGGCGACATGCCAAGCCGAATCCGGTCATAACCCGGCGATGCGGGCTCCTGCCGGGAAACGGCTCCAGCACCGGATGTCGTAAATCCCGGGCCGGTCCACGGCGAAGCGGCCGGAGCGGACTGAGTCTTCTGAGGGTATGTTGCGGTGGATTGCGGAGCGTTCTCCTGCGCCGACCGCTCCACCCGGGTCGCGGGATAGGACGTGAGCCCCCGGTAAGAGACATTGCCGTCCTGGAATGTGACCAAAAATACCCCCGCCCCCGTATCGTATTCCCACACGGTCGAGCGCCCGTCCGCTCTGATCTGCAACGGTTCTCCAAGCATGTCCCTGACCAGTTGCATCGGCATTCCGGTCTGGACCCACTCGTAGCTCATCGAGCCTTGAGGAGCGGATGTCCGAGCGGTTTGCGACTGTCTGTCGGCACCCGGCATGAACGGAAACAACCGCAGCCAGTCGCTTCCGGGCTGCATCGCGACGTATGCCCCGGCGCCAAGGATCAGCAGAAAGGTCACGATCAGAAACAGCCGTACTCCCGATCCTTTCCTTGCCGGTTCCTCTTTCCGGCCGGCGGCAGGCAGGGGGCGGCTCTCCCCGGCTTTTTCCGTTGCAGGCTCACGTTTCACCGCATTTTCCGCCGCACGCCGTGGAACGGCCTCGGGGGGAGCACCCGCCTCCGGAGCCGGATCGGGTTTTTTGTCCCCGGCTCCCGCCACGGTCGTTCGGAGATTGGAATCCCCGGCGGCCTCCCCGGATTCATGTGCGCCGTCCCTGGCCGCTTCCGGTTTTTGGACCACTATCGTGACATCTGATTCCGGTTTCTTGTCATCGGTCATATCAGCCTCCATAGCTTCCTTCAGATTCGCAACCCTTCCAGTCGGAATCCGATAGAGTCAACATCCCCGTGATGCTCTTATGAAGCCAAGCTGCCTTTTGCCTGCAAACCTCCGCGTTGGAGAGGCAATGGAACCGCGTTCTTCAGGGCTATCCGAAAAATTTGTTCTTCTGAATAAGAGACTAATGATGAATGATGCTATTTTGGGACCATCGCGATCCAAAGGCAACAAAAACCGTCGCGCGGCCCGAGTATTGCGCCATAATCCATTCAGCGGCGAAGAAACAGCCCTCCATCGCGTGTTCCCGTCATCATGCCGGTCCTGCAAAGCAGTAGTCGTCGCACGTTTGTCCTGGAAAGCAGGAATTCCTTCTGCAACCGATACGATCTCCAAACCGGACAGCCGCTCCCCGCGCTTTTTCAAAAGCGTTCTTTGGGACATTGCCCCCGGAGGCGTTGCGGGTTGCCGGGCTCTAAGCTATACTGCGCAGTAAAGGATGCGGGATGGGATATGCGATGGTGCGGAGATCGGAGTGATGAGGTGAAGGGTATGGACTGGAAGAAGAAACTGATCGTGTGCTTTCTCTGTTGCCTGATTGCTACGGCAATTGTCGCCGCCATACCGTCCTGTTTCGCCGACGACCACAGGGGAAAGGGAAAGCACTACGGCAAGTACTATTCCAGAGGCAGTGACGGTGCACGAGAGCCGGTCTTTGGCCGGGGGCGCCACCACGGCGATGAAACAACCGGCCAGATTGCCGCCTGGAGCCTCGCGGCGGCGAATCTTACGGTCGCATTGAGCCTTCTTGTAAGGGGAGTGAGGCGCTACGCCCGCGTGAGCCCGGAAGTCAACGGCACTCTTGCCCGGTTCAACAACACGCAGAAAAAATATTTGATGAAGTTCCACTACATCCTCAACCCCGTGATCCTGCTCATCGGCATACTTCACTGGACATTGTCCAGATGCAGGGAAACGGCCCTCCCGGAGTGGGGGCTCGCTACCATGGGCGTGATAGTGCTTCTGGGCATCATCCTCAAATTCAGGCTGTGCCCCAAAAGCTGGATGAAAAACATATACAGGCTGCATTCTCAGCCGGTTCTCCCGGCCCTGGTGATTTCGATGCTCCTTGCCGGTCACCTTCTCATGGACTAGGCACGGGCCCGGCGCTTCCACGCCGCTTCGCGGCTCATTTGGGCGCTTGCGGGGATGCGGGGGAATCATTCCCCCGCTCTTTGGTATCCTGATCGGTCTGCTGTTCTTTTCCCGACACCCGAACTTATTTTTCGAAAGCCTTTTTCCGATTAGTCTTTTATCCTTGGCTGCCGATTGCGGGGCTGCGGAACGAATCGCCCCGGCCATGCGTTGGGGGTATTTAGCCGGACCGGGGTTTCATAATAATATGGCCCCGCTCAAGAATACGAAAGCCAAACGGAATTGCCGGTATTTTCCTGGGGTGAGAATGTCTGATTTCAATTTGACCCAACACCGTATCACGGTTCTCCTTGTAGACGACCAGCCGATTGTGGGCGAGGCGATGCGCCGCGTTTTCGAATCGGAACAGGATATCGATTTTCACTTCTGCTCCGACCCCACGGAGGCCTTGAGAGACGCCAACCGCATTCATCCCACCGTGATTTTGCAGGACCTGGTGATGCCGCAAATCGACGGACTGGTGCTGGTGCGCTATTTCCGCGCGAACAAGACCACCCGCGATGTGCCCCTGATCGTTCTTTCAAGCAAGGAGGAGGCGCTTACGAAGGCGGAGGCCTTCTCGCTGGGGGCAAACGACTACATGGTGAAATTTCCCGACAAGCTCGAGGTCCTGGCCCGGGTTCGCTACCACTCGGGAGGCTACATAAATCTGCTGCAAAGAAACGAGGCCTACAGCGCCCTTCTCGAAAACCAGCGGCAACTCGAGGCGCGCAACAGGCTGATCCGGAAGATGTTCGGCCGGTATCTCTCGGACGAAATCGTGGACACGATCCTGAAGACCCCGGACGGCATGGAGCTTGGAGGAGAAAAGCGCAAGATCACCATGCTGATGAGCGACCTCCGGGGGTTTTCTTCGATCAGCGAAAGCCTGTCCGCCGAAAGCGTGCTCGACATCATCAACATCTACCTCGAGAAGATGACCGAGATCATCCTGAAGTATGAGGGAACCATCGACGAATTCATCGGGGACGGCATCCTGGTGATTTTCGGCGCTCCCATTTCGCGAGGCAATGACGCGCAACGGGCGGTTGCCTGCGCGATGGAGATGCAGACCGCCATGGAGGAGGTCAACGTCCGCATGGAACAGTCGGGCTATCCGAAAGTCTCCATGGGGATCGGCATAAACACCGGCCACGTTGTTGTGGGCAATATCGGGTCACACAAGAGGACAAAATACGGCGTCGTCGGAAAAAACGTGAACCTCACCTCACGGATCGAATCCTACACCGTCGGAGGCCAGATTTTCATATCCG
This sequence comes from Desulfobacteraceae bacterium, assembly GCA_021372055.1. Lineage (GTDB taxonomy): Bacteria > Desulfobacterota > Syntrophobacteria > Syntrophobacterales > Syntrophobacteraceae > SbD1. The sequence goes on from JAJFVB010000239.1 coordinate 16,873, forward strand.
CGAGCACCCTGGAGGAATGCGGTCCCGTCCTGAGAATCGACAACCAGATGCAGGTCATGCCGAAGGGCGTCAAGGAGCCCATCACGATTTACGAGGTCGGCGGAATCGACGGCGATTACACGATTCACCGCTCCGTCCGCGAAAAGACGGAACTCCCCGAACTGCCGGTTCCCATTCCCGTCAGTTTCATCGTCCTTCAGGGGAAGCATGCCGGCGAAGAAATACACCAGGGCATCATCCACAGGCTGGTGGACGATGCGGCTGAAATTATCTCCGTGGTTCTGCCGGAGCACCTCTCCAATCTCAAAATACGGGTGTTTGACGGGGAGCAAAAGGAAGTCGCCGACAATCTCTACGCAAAGGTCATAGAGTGCTTTGAAAACGAGCCCCGCGTCTCCTTCAGAGTAGCCTTCACCTCCGTGCCGTCCGAGGCGGAGACATACTTCCGCAAGCTCCTGAGCCGCTCCGGGGTGCAGTCATGAAGCTCAAATTCCTTGGGGTCGGTTCCGCATTCACGACAGCCGACTACTACCAGTCCAACATTCTGGTCCAGTCGACCGGCGGGAAAAGGCTTCTGATAGACTGCGGCGGCGATATCCGCTTCTCCCTCGGCGAATCGGGCATCGACCGCACCAATCTTTCGAAGGAAATCGACGCCATCTATATTTCTCATCTCCACTGCGACCACATCGGCGGGCTCGAATGGCTCGCCTTCAATACGTACTTCAGCCCGGACAACGGGAACCGCCCGAAGCTCTACATGAACGAGGGGCTCATGGACGAGCTCTGGGAAACGTCCCTGAAGGGAGGCCTGGGCTGCATAACGGGAAAGAGCATGGACCTCTCGGATTATTTCCAGTGCTGTCCCGTCGACGGCGGGGGCGCGTTTGCCTGGGAAGGAATCCGGTTCACCCTTGTGAAGCTGCCCCACGTGCTCGGGGAGAAGCGAAGCCATTACAGCTTCGGAGTATTTATTGAAGACCCGGAGGACAACTCCGGGGGGCCGGTCTTCATCTCGACGGACACAATTCTGCAGCCGGACTTTCTTGCGGAAATCGCCCGGAAAGTCAGCCTCATATTCCACGACTGCGAGACCGCTCCGATTCCCACGCGCGTCCATTCCCACTACTCGGAACTGGTGCGCCTGCCCGATAGCATCAAGTCCAAGATGTGGCTCTACCACTATCAACCGTTCCCGGACGAAAAGCCGGAGCTGCACGGCTTCAGGGGGTTCGTGACAAAGGGACAGGAATTTGATTTCGGAGGAGGCGAAAACTCCTTGAGCCGCAAGGCTCCCGGTCTGCCTCTCACTTCAAGCTGCGTTCAAAAATAGCCAAAGGGGCTCTGTAAAAGAGAGGGGTGCCGACACGGGCCGCAACTCGGCTCAGTTTGGCTCAACGGAATAGGGAACCGG
>JAJFVB010000245.1 GCA_021372055.1 Desulfobacteraceae bacterium
TTCGCGAATGGTTCTGAAATCGAGCTCTTCGCAAAGGCTGAGCATTTCCGAGCGCATGGGCGGAGCCGGGGCAAACTCTTCGATCTGCTTTTCAATCTCGACATCGCACCGCAGCAGGACCAGTTCGCGGGAGCAAAACGCGCTCTCCCGGCCCGACATGAGCTTTTTTTTCAAAGACTCGGGAGTAACCGCATCGAGGTTTTCGTAGATCGAGTCCAGGCTGCCCCATTTCTGAAGCAACTGGCTCGCCGTCTTTTCCCCTATTCCTTTCACGCCCGGAATATTGTCGCTCGTGTCTCCGACCAGTGCCAGATAGTCCGTCATCTGCACGGGGGTGACCCCGAATCGCGACTGTACGACCTGTTCCGTAAAAACCCTGTCGTTTTGGGGGTCCCACTGGCGGACAGCGGGATCGGTGATGAGCTGGTGGAGGTCCTTGTCCCCGGAGACAATCACGGTTTCGAGACCGCGCGCTGAGCCCCAGTGAGTAAGCGTCGCAATGAGATCGTCTGCTTCGTAGCCTTCCAGCTCCATTTGTGAGATCCCGCAGTATTGGACCACCCGCTTTATGTAAGGGATCTGCGGGCCGAGTTCTTCGGGCATCGCCTGGCGCGTGGCCTTGTAGGCCTCCGACAGGGTATGGCGAAAGCTCCTGCCGGCATCGAATACGACGCAGATATAATCCGGCTTGCGCTCGCGAAGGACCTTGAGGAGCATCGTCAGGAAACCGTAGACCGCCTGGGTGGCCATGCCTTTGGAGTTGGTCAGGCGGCGAATGGCATAGAAGGCCCTGTAGATATAGGAGCTTCCGTCAATCAGGAAGAAGGTGCTTCGTTTCTCAGCTTCGCTCATTCGACTCTTTCCGTGTCAAAGGATGGGCCGTTTCCGGCCGATGTTTTCTCCGACGCCCCCCGCTTGCCTCGGGCAGGGAGTCCGGGCGGCAGGTATTCCAGGTTTATGTTGCTCATTGCATGAAATATGTTACCGCGAACTTTGGGGTTTTTCCTGTAGAGCCCATCGAGCATGTTCCGGATTTCGGACCGTTGATTCCGGGCGGCCGATGGGCAGGTATTTGTCTGAATGGGCAGCCCAAGATTCCGGCACATCTTCTGAATGCTTCCGGCCTTCACAAGGGCAAGCGGCCGGATGACGCGTATCTCTCCCCCGAAAAATTCCTGATTGGGAACCATCCCCGCCACTTGAGCTCCGTAGCAGATGTTTATAAAAAACGTCTCAATCATGTCGTCCAGGTTGTGTCCGAACGCAAGTTTTCCACAACCGAGTTCCCGAGCTTTCTTGAAAAGCGCCGAGCGCCTCAAGCGGGCGCACAGGAAGCATGGATTTTCCCGGTTCTCGGGACCGTGTGCGCGCACGCCGAAATCAGTCCTGAGGATTTCATACTGAAAGCCCTCTGCTTGCAGAAACGCTTCTATCCGATCCGCCGTCACGGTGTCAAAACCGGGGTCCACGTGAATGGCAACAAGATCATAGCTGATGGGCACCCGCCGCAGCCTCTCCCGCAAAAGCCAGAGGAGAAGCATGCTGTCCTTGCCTCCGGAAACCGCCACGGCAATCCTGTCGCCGCTGCAGATCAAACCATAATGATGTATCGCTTTTCCAAGCAGCCTCTTAACTTCCTGATCCACAAACGCCATCAGCCGCGAGCATCCTCCCCCGTATTGGACTTTTTGTCTGTTATAACCGATTTTGATCTTTTTTTAACGGCCTATTCCATTTGAAATCGCCATGTTCCAACTTCACTACGATCAAAAATACCTCTCCGCCAAAGGCGGGCTCCACAGAAGCTAAAACCACCGCTTTGTCCAGCACTGCGCCATCGGCTGCGCATTGAACTTTGTCTTGCCATCCGGCCGCCTGCGCGGTAGAGTGCTGCCGTTCCAACGTTGCCTGACTAGAGTCGTGCCCATCAGGCCTTCCAAAGGCTTGGACAAGCCCGGCTCGGTGCCTTCATCAAAGTCCGGAACGCTCTCGGAACAAAAAAGACATTGTTTTCTACCTCTTGCGCCCGTAGCTCAGATGGATAGAGCGTCGGACTTCGAATCCGCAGGCCGCAGGTTCGAGTCCTGCCGGGCGCGTAAGAAAGCATGTAGGGCTAATCAATCGATTAGCCCTTTTTTGTGCCCTGTAAGGAACCCGGATAGATCATTCGGGCCATTGAGCGGGCTTGCCATGTGAACCCATGGCCGAAGCAAGCGCCATCCGGCAAGGGGCAACTTTATTGCGACTTGCAAACAGCGCTGGGCATGACAAACAAATAACGGCTATTCCATTCGTTTTCCCGGGGGTGCGTTGGATCCAGTTCGCCCCGGGAACAGCAGTCCTGGAGCCGATGTAGAAAGCCCTCGCAATCCAATCGCATTTTCCGGCAATAGGGGGTAGACAACGGCGGGAAACTGCGTTATAAGGTGCAGCGTCGTTGGTCAGCGCAGGTTCGAAAACGGTCTATAGACTCAAGCGGCTCTTTTTAGAGTCCTTCGTTTGTGACCGATTCGACGGTAAATCATCGGCGCTTGCATCAGCGATGGAATTGCGGGCCGCTAGCTCAACGGTAGAGCAGCTGACTCTTAATCAGGAGGTTCGGGGTTCGAGACCCTGGCGGCCCATCAACAAAATCAAGGGGTTACAGTCGAAAGACCGTAACCCTTTTTTCGTTTGGGAAGCACTGGGGAAGCACCCGAATGGATTTCGCACCTGTCGGCACCCGGTAGGCCTCAAGCCCTCAAGTGTTCATTCTATATAGGGAGCGGGGAGGCTTTGGCGATAGTTTTGGGCGAACGCGGCCGTGGAATTGTTCAGACTCCATCCCCTTCCTTCAGGGGCAGAAAGGTGTCAAAGGGCTGGGGAAACTGGAATTGAGTTGACGTTGATCGAAGCTGGGCGAATGAATGACCTGCCGATGGCCCCGCGAGCAGCCAAAACGGACATCAAGGATGGATGGTCCCGACCGGATGGGGTTCAGCTATTACGTCAGGGGCGTCCGCTTTACCGAATCATGGTTCGCCGGGTCTCAACCGCAACACCGTTGACGAACAGCGACGAATGAATCGAGAACTCTAACGCTGTAGCAGGTGATGAACAAAGGTCATCCCAAAACCGCCGACGGATCGCAAGCTTCACAAGAGACCCCACCCCCATACCCCTTCCGGGCCGGTCGCCACGAATTTTCGGCAACCCGGTCAAATACGACTGCTCCGATTCCATAAGCCCCGTCCCCGGACATTTCTAAAAATATTGGGGGGGGGTATTCCACATCGGAAATTTACCGTTCCGTGTTATTTGCGGGTCTGCTGCGGGTAATTTTACGTTCACACGGGGCAATCTGTGGATGGGTTAGGGCCTGGCAGATTCCAGGGAATCATACCCTGCAGAAATTTATAGCCTCCATCGCCTTTGCGATCCCCCCACTAGAATTACCCCAAGACCCCACTTTCTCACGGCGTAATGCGCGTCCCCGATTGCCCTGTCCGGCAAGCGCCTTTGTCCGCAGTGCGGCTTGATCTTGCGAAAAACCGGGAAACGCTGTAATCAACAACAAACCAAGATTCAGAACCATGGGGATCTTTTATGTTCGAGCAGGTGTTCAAAAACATTGACGACGCTCTTCGGAAAGAAGCCGGTTGTACAACGGAACTTGATTATACCGAACAGACCTCCTGGCTGCTCTTTCTAAAGTACCTTGACGCGCTGGAACGGGAGAAATCGCTTGTGGCCCGGCTTGCCGGAAACCGATACGATTACATCCTCGACCGGCCCTACCGCTGGGAGAGTTGGGCCGCACCCAAAGGCAAGAACGGGAAGATCGACGACGATGAAGCGATGACCGGCGATGACCTGTGCGAATTTGTCAATTCAAAGCTTTTTCCCTACCTGCGCCAGTTCAAGCAGAAGGCCAGCGGTCCGAATACAATCGAATACAAAATCGGAGAAATTTTCGGGGAGATCAAAAACAAGATCTCCAGCGGCTACAACCTGCGGGAGATCATCGACCACATTGACGAATTGCGGATGGGCTCGCAGAGCGAAAAATACGAACTGAGCCACCTGTACGAGGCCAAAATCAGGAACATGGGCAACGCGGGTCGGAACGGCGGGGAATACTACACGCCGCGCCCGCTCATCCGCGCCATCGTGCGGGTCGTCAAACCCAGGATCGGCGAGAGTATTTATGACGGCGCGTGCGGCTCCGCGGGGTTTCTGTGCGAGTCTTTCGAATACCTCAAGTCCAAGGGCAATCTTACCACCGACAATCTGACCACGCTTCAACACCGCACCTTCCACGGGAAAGAAAAGAAGTCCCTCGCCTACGTTATTGGTATCATGAATATGATACTGCACGGCATAGAGGCGCCGAACATCGTTCACATAAACACTTTATCCGAGAACCTAGACGATATTCAGGAGAAGGACCGCTATAATGTGGTGCTTGCAAACCCGCCCTTCGGCGGCAAAGAGCGCAAGGAGGTCCAGCAAAACTTCTCCATCCGCACCGGCGAGACGGCGTTTCTCTTTCTCCAGCACTTCATCAAGATCCTCAAGGCCGGGGGCCGTGCGGGCGTGGTCATAAAGAATACGTTTCTTTCCAACGCCGACAACGCCTCCGTGAGCCTGAGGAAGCTCCTGCTCGAAAGCTGCAACCTGCACACGGTGCTGGACTGCCCAGGAGGAGTGTTCCAGGGCGCGGGCGTAAAGACCGTTGTGCTCTTCTTCCAAAAGGGCGCACCCACGCGCAGGGTCTGGTACTACCAGCTTGACCCCGGCCGCAATCTCGGCAAAACGAACCCGCTCAATGACGACGACCTCGCCGAGTTCGTGAAACTGCAAAAGGCCTTCGCCGATTCGCCGAAGAGCTGGAGTATCGACGCCGGGAACATCGACCAGACGACCTACGATCTTTCCGTGAAGAACCCCAACAACGGCGGGGGAACGAAGCACCGCAGCCCCGAGGAAATCCTTGACGAAATCGCCGCGCTGGACGCCGAGAGTGCGGAGGTGCTGGCGACAATTCGGGAGCTGCTATGAAGAGCGGGTGGCAGACAAAGACCATGGGAGAGATCTGCGGGTTTGTACGTGGCCCGTTTGGTGGCAGCTTGAAGAAGTCGATCTTCGTGGAGGCTGGATTTGCGGTTTACGAGCAGCAACACGCAATCTACGATCAGTTCGACGAAATCCGCTACTTCATTGACGATGTGAAATTCAAGGCAATGCAACGCTTCGCGCTTCACCCGAACGACCTCATCATGAGTTGTTCTGGAACTATGGGGAAAGTTGCAATCGTTCCAGACAACATCCGACCGGGAATTATAAACCAAGCATTGCTGAAACTTACTCCCTCCAAAGCTGTTTCGGCGACGTTTTTGAAACACTGGATGTATAGTACTGACTTTCAGAGCAGCTTGAAAGAGCAGTCTGGAGGCGCGGCAATCCAGAATGTGGCGTCAGTCAGCCTCCTCAAAGAAATCAAGATGCCTCTCCCGCCCCTCTCCGAACAGCGGCGCATTGTCGGCATCCTCGACGAAGCGTTTGACGCCATCGCCACCGCCAAGGCCAACGCCGAAAAGAACCTGCGGAATGCCCGTGAGCTGTTTGAAAGTCACTTAGAAAACGTTTTCACCCGGCGCGGCGACGGATGGGCCGCACAACGTCTCTCCGACCTATGTGAAATCAAGCATGGTTTCGCCTTTAGAGGCGAGTTTTTCACCGACGAGGGTGACTATGTCGTCCTCACTCCGGGCAATTTCTTTGAGTCCGGCGGCTATCGTGACCGAAAAGAAAAACAGAAGTATTATTTTGGCGATATTCCTAGTGGATTCGTTCTTGCGGAAGGCGATATGCTGGTTGCCATGACAGAACAAGCCGCAGGTTTGCTCGGTAGCCCCATTATTGTCCCTGAATCTGATAAGTTTCTCCATAATCAACGGCTTGGCCTAGTCATCAAGAAACCTGGAATCCCATGGACGAATGAGTTTTTTTTCCACGTATTCAATACAAAGGCCGTACGGGGCGCAATTCACGAGAGCGCCTCCGGCGTGAAAGTGCGACACACATCACCAGCGAAAATTGGCGCCGTGGTTGTTTCATTCCCGGTATCAATTGCAGAGCAACGCGCCGTTGTTTCCCAACTCGATGCTCTTGTCAAAGAAACCCAACACCTCGAATCGATTTACCGGCGCAAGCTCGCCGCGCTCGACGAATTGAAAAAATCGCTTCTGCACCAAGCCTTCTGCGGGAATTTGTGAGGAGAATCAAACCATGGAGACAGCGCCCGTTCGTTATCACCTGGGGAAATTCCCTCCCAAGACGCTTGACTGGGCTCGCCTGATTCCGCTCATCGGCCCCGCCAATGCCGGGCTTGCGCGCTATGACGGCCTGCTGTCGGCAATCCCCAACGCCCATATTCTCCTTTCACCCCTGACAACCCAGGAGGCGGTCCTCTCGTCCAGAATCGAAGGGACTCGCGTCACCATGGGAGAGGTCCTGGAGATCGAAGCGGGGGCGGAATCCGAGAAACTTACCCAACCCAAGCGGGACGAAGCCGAAGAAGTGCTCAATTACAGGAAAGCAATGCGGTCCTGCATAGCGGAAATGGGAAATAACCGCCCCGTTTCCCAGCACCTCATACGGGGCGCGCACGCTCTGCTTACGCGGGGAGTGAGGGGCGGGGACAAATCGCCGGGGAGTTATCGCAAAGAACAGAACTGGATCGGCCCAAAGGGTTGCTCATTGGAAGAATCCAGCTTCATACCCATTGCCCCCGAGCTTCTCCAAAGCGGCATGGACGAATGGGAACGCTATCTGCACAGCACCTCGGAGCCCGACGTGCTCCTTCAACTCGCAATCCTTCACGTTGAGTTCGAGGCTCTTCACCCCTTTCAGGACGGCAACGGCCGCATCGGGCGGATGCTCATCC
>JAJFVB010000270.1 GCA_021372055.1 Desulfobacteraceae bacterium
CTTTTCGGCCAGCACGGGCCCGACCTGCTGCGCATACAGGTCGCCGGAGCCTTCCCCGCAGAGGATCAGATCGTAGTCGCCCTGGGATTTGATCGCCCGGGCGAGGATCTCCGCGGTCTGGGAAGGCTCCAGGTCGGCAAAGGACGGAGCGTTGACGAACAGCGCGCTGTCGGGACCGCGCGACAGCGCGTCCTTGAGGCACGGCTTGGCGGCCGGGGCCGCGACCGTGGCCGCGGTCACGCTGCCCCCGTGCCGTTCCTGGAGAAGCACCGCCTCCTCGATCGCATTCCGGTCGTAGACGCTGATCTTGTAGCCCGCACGGTCCAGGATCAGTTTGCGGGAACCCGCATCGACCCGGATGTCGGCATCGTCGATCACCCATTTGAAGCAAGCGATTATCTTGAGCATCTCCCCCTCCGCCCTCTACCGTAGCAGGCTGCCGCTGATAACCATCCGCATCACCTCCGAGGTACCCTCGTAGATCTCGGTTATCTTTGCATCCCGGTAGAGCCGCTCCACCTTCGTTCCCTTGATGAAGCCGATCCCGCCGTGGACCTGCACCGCCCTGTTGGTCTGGCGGGCGGCGGTCTCGGATGCGAAGAGCTTCGCCATGGCGGCTTCCTTGCTGTAAGGCTTCCTCTGGTCGCAGGACCATGCGGCGTGGTAGGTCAGAAAGCGCGAGGCCTCGACCTCGGTGGCCATGTTGGCGAGCATCCACTGGATCGCCTGGAGGTTTGCGATGGGCTTGCCGAACTGTACTCTTTCCTTGGAGTAGCGCACCGATTCGTCCAGGGCCGCCTGCGAAATGCCCAGGGCCTGAGCCGCAATCCCGATCCGCCCGCCGTCGAGGGTCATCATCGCGATCTTGAAGCCCTGCCCCTCCTGGCCGAGGAGGTTTTCCTTCGGGATGCGGCAGTTCTGCATGAGGACTTCGGCCGTAAGGGAGCCGCGGATTCCCATTTTGTCGAGGTGCCGTCCGATCTTGAGGCCCGGCGCGTCGCCCGGGACCAGAAATGCGCTGATGCCCTTGGTACCCTTCGACTTATCCGTCATTGCGAAAATGACGATCACGCCCGCAACCGGCGCGTTGGAGATGAATATCTTGCTTCCGTTCAAGACCCATTCATTGCCGTCCAAAACGGCCGTGGTCGAAGACGCCGCCGCATCCGTCCCTGCTCCCGGTTCCGTGAGCGCGAAGGAGCCCAGCATTTCCCCCTTGCACAGGGGAACCAGGTACTTCTGCTTCTGTTCCTCCGTCCCGAACTTGAAAATGGGGTAGGAGGCGAGGGATGTATGGCATTCCAGGGTGAACCCCGTGGCGGCGCAGGCCCTGGAGAGTTCCTCCACCACGATGATATAGCTGAGGGTATCCGATCCGGCCCCGCCGTACTCCGCCGGGTAAGGGATTCCCATCCAGTCCTGCTCCGCCAGTTTCTTTATCGTTTCAGCGGGAAACTTGGCTTCCTTGTCCGTTTCCTCCGCTATGGGCGCTACATATTTGTCGCAGAATTCCCTGACGCTCTGGCGAATAAGTTGCTGTTCCTCGGTAAGTTTGAAATCCATGCTGGCTTCTCCTGCTCTGAACCATTCGGTATGCAATCCCGCTGTCGCCGCGAGTCCCTATGGAGTCTTTCCCCCCGGCCGGAGGGCCGGCAGGGGGGATATCCGAAGGCCGGTCGAAGAAAGTCTCCGGACCGGCTAACGGAGTTCTATCAGCGCATCGAGGGCAAGGACGCCCTTGCCTTTCTCGAGCACCCGGACAGGGTTTATATCCAGCGAAAGCAGGCGATCCTGGTGCTGCTTGGCAAAACGGGAAACCTTCACGATGGTGTCCGCAAGAGCATCGACGTCGGCCGCCGGTTTTCCGCGATACCCCGCAAAGAGTTTGTGCCCATTGAGTTCCCCTATCATTTCAAGGGCTTCGGAGCGCCGTACGGGCGCCAGGCGGATGGAGGTGTCCCTCAGGACTTCCACCAGTACGCCCCCCATTCCGAGCACGATCGCGGGGCCGAACTGCTCGTCCATTTTCATACCCACGAAGACGTCGATCCCATCGGGAGCCATCTTCTGCACGAGGATTTTGAGGTCCCTGGCGGAAGGGCACGCCTTGCGGCAGTTTGCCATGATGGTTTCGTAACTCGCCTTCAGCGCCGCTGCGTCGCAGATATTCAACGCCACGGCGCCGATATCGGTCTTGTGGGAAATTTCCGCGCTGTCGATCTTGAGAGCCACGGGGAAGCCGACACTTCCGGCGAAGTCCAGGGCCTCGCCGGCCGAGGCGCACGTTTTCCCCGCCGGGGAAGCGATTCCGTACTCGCTGAAGACCTCGTGCCCCACGGATTCGCATAGGGTGCCGCCGCCGGACTGTCCCAGACAGCGCGCCACGCGGCCGATGCACTCCGGACTCATTGCGCCCGACAGGTCCGGCGCCTTAACGGCGGCAAGCCGCTTCAGGTACTGGACATAGTTGCGAATGGGCTCGAAGCCGCCCTGGATAATTGGAACCGGGTGCTTGCGGTAGAACTCGGTGACCTCGGGCCGCCAGGATTCCACGGTAAGCATGTGGATTCCGACGAACTTGTCGGGCGTCTGCGCCTTTTCCTGCGCCACGTACTCGGCGATCTTCCGCATGTCCGTGCCGAAATCGTCGAAGGACTGCAGGAAGTAGAAGAACATGTCGCTTGTCTTTTCCTCCACCAGGGTGTCGATGGTGCGGTAGGAGATGTTCAGATCGATGCGCGCCTGTCCCGTACTGTCGAGCGGGTTGTTGGTCGCCGCGTAATCGGGAAGAATCTCCCGGAGCTTCTTCCGGCCTTCTTCGGAGAATTCGGGCAGAGGCACGCCGAGCCGTTCCAGGTTGTCGCTGATATAGGCGCAGATGCCGCCGGACAAACCGACAAAGGAAGCGCTGCCGTTGGTAAGAGGCTTGCGGTGGATCAGCATCCTGGCCGTATCGACCATTTCGTCGATCGATTCGACCCGAATGACGTTTTTCTGCTTGAAAATCGCATCCTGGACATCGTCCGCCCCCACCAGCGAGCCGGTGTGCGAGCGGCAGGCCGTCATGGCTTTCTGCGAGCGGCCCACTTTGAGAATGACCAGGGGTTTTTCCTTTTCGAGAGCAAGGTCGGCCACCCTCAAGAACTTTTCGGGGTCCTTGAACCCTTCGATGAAGGCGCCGATGACCTTCGTGCCGGGATCGTTCACCAGGTAATGAATGTAGTCGGAAGCCTCCAGCACGGCTTCATTGCCGCTGGAAAACAGGCAGCTAAGGCCGAGGCCGCGCCGCTGCGTCGCATTGAGCATGCCAAGGGCAAACGAGCCGCTCTGGGAAACGGCGCCGAAGGGCCCGGAGACCATCGGATCGGGCAGCAGCCCCGCGAAGCAGGAAACGCCGCCATAAAAGGAGATCGTCCCGAGACAGTTGGGGCCGATCACCCGGATTTTCCACTTTTCGGCGGCGGCCCTCAACTCCTTCTGGAGCACTCTGCCTTCTTCGCCGGTGAGTTCCGCAAACCCCGCCGAAAGGACATGGGCTACCTTCGCCTTCTTGGCGGCGCACTGCTCCAGGGCTTCTGGAATGCGGCGCCCCGCGATCAGGAAGACGACCAGGTCGACTTCCGCATCGATGTCTTCGATCGACTTGAAGCAGTGCTGCCCCCACACCTTTTCCTTCTTCGGATGGACCGGGTAGACCGGGCCGTTCCATCCGCCTCGAACGATATTGCCGTGAATAATGTCAGCCCAGGCTCCCGGCGCATCCGAGGCCCCGACAATGGCTATGGATTTGGGATGAAATACCGCATCCAGTTCGTGCTTCCAGTCATCCTCGTGTTTCATCGTGGACTTCCTCCGAACGTATTTCTTCGTGTTGCGCTGCATGCCCTCCGCCCCTCACGTGCGGATGAGCCGGAGTCGTAGAGAGGACGCGGGCGGGAGGTGCGATCCCCCGGGCCCGTGTCCCTCAAGGCCCTAGAGAGGTTCCTTGTCCAGGTCGTCGAGTTTTTTGAACTTCATGAGCCGCGCGCTGTTGGCTTCCTTGAAGCCTTTTTCCTTGGCCGTCTGCTTGAACCACTTGATCTCATCGGTCTCTTCGTTGTTCACTATGGCCATGAGGTCGGAGTTGACCTGCAGGGCCGTTTTGAACCCCATGATGTCGAAGGCGCGATTTATGGTGTACTTGCTGATCTTCACCGCGAAGGGATCGATGGCGGCGATCTTGCGGGCCATGCGGTAGGTGAAGGCCATCAGTTTGTCATCGGGGACGACATGATTGACCATCCCGTACTTTTCTGCGATCTCGGCGCTCACCATATTGCCCGTCAGCAGCATCTCCTTGGCCCGCTTCGACCCCATGATCCAGGGGGCAAGCAGCATCGGCGGCCCGGAGACCTGGCGAACTTCAGGCTCCCCGAACACCGCGCTCTGGGCGGCAATCGTGATGTCGCAGGACATCGCCATCTCGCTGGCGCTTGCCAGGCAGTATCCGTTCACCGCGGCGATAACCGGTTTCGGGCAATCCCAGAATGTCAGGCAGAACTGGATTTCGCGGTGAAGCCTGGTGCGCCAGTCTTCCATGCACTTTGGCGGGCTTGCATAGTTATCCTGCAGATCGTTGCCGGCGGAAAACGCCTTCCCGGTTCCGGTCAGAACGATTACCCGGACGTCGTTATCGGCTACCGCCTCGGCGACGGCGTCCTTGAGCTCCTGCTTGACGGCGGCGTTCAGAGCATTGAGTTGCTTGGGGCGGTTAAGAGTGATCGTGGCGATCTTCTCACTCACATTGTACAGGATGAATTGATATTCCATTGTATGCTGTCCTTCAGTTGAGAGTACGAAAAGGCACATCGAGATCGAAATCAGCCGCGGCTTCTCCGCTGTCGCCCGGTTCTTCCTATGGTCTCGTCCAGTGCGCCGTCGCGTGCGCGCATAGACCTTCGGCGACATCGGAGGCACTTGTCACTCCTCCTATGTTG
>JAJFVB010000284.1 GCA_021372055.1 Desulfobacteraceae bacterium
ATTTTCGCGCGATCCGAAACTGGTCTGGGAGTTCTACAACTGGCGCAGAGAACTGCTCGCGCCCTTGAAACCCAATCCCGGCCATCACGCCATTGCGGACATGGAACGCCGCGTCCCGGAGTTTACGCTCATAACCCAGAATATCGACGGACTTCACCAGAAGGCGGGAAGTTCCAATATGCTGGAACTCCATGGAAACATCTGGAAAGTTCGCTGCACCGGATGCGCCAGTGTCCGCGAGGACATGCGGGTACCCCTTCCCCCGATGCCGGAATGCGAATCCTGCGGAGCCATGCTGCGGCCCCACGTGGTATGGTTCGGGGAGATGCTGGACCCGCGGGTGCTCGATGCCGCCTTTGCCGCAATCAGCGGGTGCGACCTCATGATCGTGGCGGGAACGTCCGGCACCGTGCAACCCGCGGCCTCGATGGGCATGCAGGCCAAAAGCGGCGGCGCAACCGTTGCCGAGGTTAACCTGGAGCCGACCCCGTACACGGGCCTTTACCACATGTCGATCGCGGGGAAGTCGGGGGAGATACTGCCCCTGCTGCTGTAGGCGACCGGTGCCGTCGGCTCGACAAGATCGCCTGTGCCCCTGCCCTGAAAGGGCTCGATAGGTTAAGCCCAGGGTCAGCGAACACTCCCCGTACACAAAAGATAACTTCGAATTTATCAGGATAGTTCCTTATAGAAAATGAAAATAGTGCTTGACGTTTTAGCATAAATGGTTGTACGCATATGATACATGACCAGATCATCCAATTCAGAATATGCAAAACGAATCAATACTGCACTGGAATTGATCAAGGAATGCAATTCCATGGCGAGGGCAGCCGCAGCCCTGGCAGGTCGATTCAGTATCTCCAAAAGTCAAGCCTACCGCTATATTCACAAGGCAGAGAGCATGGGCAAGCAGATCCCAGTCCCCGCTCCAAAAGTTCCTTTCACGGTCAAATTATCACTGGATTTAGTTCAAAACCTCCGGCGATACGCAAGCTCTACGGGCAAAAATTTAAGCGAAATTGTGACGCAAGCCCTCGAGACCTTTCTCCATGGAATACATGGACGAGGCTGAGAACAAGCGGTCTGCAGCCAGAGGGATCCATCTGGAATATATTTTTGATCGTTTTTCGGACAAGAAACTTATCGGAGTCTATCAACTACTTATTCCCGTCAAAACATGGGCAGCGGGCAGCAGAGCCGAGGGCGGAAGGGAACCCGTGGAGGGTTTGAACCATGAGGCCGGCAGCACTTTACGCACGAGTGTCTTCGGAACGACAAAAAGAAGAGCATACGATAGAAAGCCAGATAGCAGCTCTGATCGAGTATGCACGGAATGAAGGCTATAGCGTCCTCGGGGAATGGATCTTCAAAGATGAAGGTTATAGCGGTTCAGTGCTTGCCAGACCTGGTCTGGAACGGTTGCGTGATCTTGCTGTCGAGGGCCAGATTGAAACCGTTCTGGTCTACTCGGCAGATCGTCTTAGCCGCAAATATGCATACCAGGTGTTGTTGGTTGAAGAGCTATCCCGGAGTGGGGTGAACGTAGTGTTTGTGAGGTCCCCCAGGTCTGATACGCCCGAAGAGAAGTTAATGCTTCAGTTCCATGGAGTGATCGCCGAGTACGAACGAGCCCAGATTACCGAACGGACAAGGCGAGGAAAACGACATCGAGCCAAGACAGGTGCAGTCAGTGTTTTATCGGGTGCTCCCTATGGATATCGATATGTAAAGAAGACTGAGGATTCCCCGGCCCGCTATGAAATCATCGAAGGGGAAGCCGAAATTGTTCGCAAGGTCTTTGAGTTCTACACTCAAAGGGGCCTCACCATCAGTAAAATAGTTCATTGGCTAAATGAGCAACAAATTCCCACTCGAAAAGGGTCATCCTGTTGGGAACGTACAACGGTATGGGACATGCTTCGCAATCCAGCGCATAAGGGCACGGCTTGTTTTGGCAAAACCGAGCGGGCAGAACGGCAGAAGATTACCCGTCCGTTGAGAAAAAAAGGAGGTTTTTCTCCCCGATGCGGCTCGCGTCGAGATCGTCCGAAAGAAGAATGGATTGAAGTCGGAGTGCCGGCAATCATCGACGAGGACACTTTCGCTCTGGCGCAAGAGCTTTTGGAGCTAAACAAGCGGCTTTCGCCACGGCGCACGATAGAACCCACACTGCTTCAGGGCATGTTGGTTTGCGGTGAATGTGGGCATGTGTTTTACCGAGTCTCAACGCGCACAATAAAGAATAAGCTCATTTATTATCGCTGCTGGGGAACCGACAATCACCGCTTTCCAGGTGGACGCAGGTGCAACAACGGACCGGTTCGACAGGATTCATTGGACAAGATGGTGTGGGGGCAAGTTATAAAGCTGCTCGAAGATCCGGAACTCATCCGCGCCGAAATTGAGCGTCGGATCAGCGAGATTCAGCATTCACATCCGACAATGATAAGAAGGGAAGCCCTTCTGAAAGAAATGGCGTATGCGCAGAAATCAATTGAGAAGTTGCTGGATGCTTATCAGGAAAGTCTCCTGGATTTGGAAGAATTGCGCAAACGGATGCCGGAATTGAGAAAAAAACAGATCACAATCGGATCGGAACTCCGAGCAATCGATGCAGCATCTGCGGACCGGCAGATGTTTCTGCGGCTCGCCGAGAATATCGAATCCTTTCTTGGTCAGATGAGGAAAAGAGCGGAGACAATGGACGTTGTCGAGCGCCAGAGGCTGCTGCGCCTTGTGGTTAAGGAGATCCAGGTAGACCGGGATACAATAAAAATCAAACACTCGATTCCTACTAGGGGAAGCAACCTTCTACCAAGAGCTTCGACGGATCACAATTCACCAAATTACCTTTTGTGTACGGGGAGTGAAGCGCCACCCTGGGTCATGCGGTCACCAAGCACCGTCTTTTTCCCTGAAGGGGATATATAGAAGGAAGGCATGCGCCGCCGGTGCCTCTTCGAAAGTGTAAAGATCCTCTTTGTGCCTCTTGCGCTTCGCGCCCGGATTGCGAGAATCCGGGCTACCCGGCATTTTTGTCTTCCGTTTCCGGCAGGGTTTTTGTGCACGACACAAACTGCCCGCCTGAAGGCGGAACTCCAACGTGCGTTCTTCTTATGCTTTTGGAGATGAGGCGACACTACGCTCCAGATCG
>JAJFVB010000286.1 GCA_021372055.1 Desulfobacteraceae bacterium
GGGTGCTCGTCGTCCCCTTGGCCTAGCGGACCAAAAAGACGCCGGTTCCACGTCGCATCGACGGTTGGCTCCGTCCGCGGCGCCGCGCTGCCGTCGACAAGGACCCTGGCGTTCCAGATGGGCACGAAGCGGGCCCCGGGGTCGTTCAGCCGTCCCGCGATCCACTCTTCGCTTTTGCGCCGATTGTGCGCGCGGTCGAGTGTTTCGGCAACAAAGGTGTTGTGATCGGATTTAGCGTAATTGTCCATTTGAGCTCTGGCGAACATGAAAAATATCAATCCCTGTACTTTTGATGATCCTTCGGAACCCACCAGTAGAGCGACGAAATGCCCATCGGATAAATCCGGACGTTTTCGAACCTCCTTGAAACAACGGTGAGCTCCTTTGTCGTGAAAAGAAAAGTGTACGGCTGTTCATCATGAACAATCCGATGGAACCTGTGGTAGAGCTTCCGCCTGACCTCCGGATCGAACTCCTTCCGGGCGTCCTCGATCAGTTTGTCCGCCTCCTCGTTTTTGAAACCGACAAAGTTGGACCCTTTTTCCACGGCCTGCGAGGAGTGCCAGATCTGGTACGGATCGGACTCCCAACCCATGGCCCAGGAGAGCGTGCAGGCGTCGAAACTCCGCTCTTCGATTTTCTGAATAAAGAGAGCCCATTCGAGTTTGCGGGGGTGCAGCTTGATTCCGATGTCCTTCAGGTTTTCCTGCAGCATGGTGGCAATCTGCTCTCCGAACTTGGAACCCGCCGTAAACAGGAATTCGAATTCAAAGGGCCTGCCGTTTTTCTGAAGCACCTCCCCGCCTTTCGCAAAATCCCAGCCGGCGGACTTGAGGAGCGCTCTCGCCGCCTGAGGATCGTAGGCAAGAGGCTCGATGCTCTTGTCGTATTCGGGGCTGTTCACGTAAAACGGCCCCGATATGACGGTTCCCAGCCCGAAAAGAATCTTTTTCAGGATGAGTTCGCGGTCGACAAGCATCGTCATTGCCTGCCGGACGCGCTTATCGGCAAAAATCGGATTGCTGGAATTCCATCCGATAAAAGAATATCTCGGGGCATAGTAGCCGATCTTTTTGAAGTTTTCCTCGAACCTTTTGGCCTGCGTCTGTTTTTCCCACTGGATCGGCCTGAGGCTCATCTCGTCAAGTCCGCCCTGCTTCAGGACCTGGAGCGAAACCGTCGGATCGGAGATGATCTTGTATACGATTCTGTTGAGCGCCGGTTTTTCGCCCCAATAATTCTCATTGCGGACAAGGGCGATCTCCTGTCCCGTTTTCCAGTGCAGCAGCTTGTAGGGGCCGGTCCCCATGGGCTTGCGCGCGATGGGATGGGTATTGAAATTCTCGCCTTCCTTGAAGAGGTGGGCCGGAACGATCGGCATGCCGCCGCAAAACGAGAGCGCCAGGAAGTAGGGAACACGATAGCGGAACCGGACGGTGTAGTCGTCGATCACGTCCAGCTTCTCGATGTCCCGGTAATAATTGCGAAGGTGCGCGGCGTCGACTTTCGGATCCTTAATGCGGTCGAAGGAGAAGCGGATGTCCTTTGCGGTGAAGGGATGCCCGTCCTCCCACTTGATATTTTTCCTCAGGTGAAACGTGTAGGTCAGGTGGTCGGGCGCGATCTCCCACCGTTCCGCCAGCTCAGGGACCAATTCCAGCGACTTCGGGTCCCTCCGGAGAAGCGACTCGTAGATGTGGGCGTTTATGGTCGATGAATAGGCATCGGTGCTGGTCAGGGGATTTAGCGTGCTCGGCTCGGCATTGAGATTCGACACGAGCCAATCGCCGAACTCTCTTTCCGGCGGCTGATGCTCCTGCGCAATGGTCGCCGGAAAAGCCGCCGTTGCGATGAGAACCATGCAGCACAAGGCCGTGAAAACAGAAAATCGGAGACCCTGTTTTCCCATACTCGGAAAAAACCTTCCCAAAACCGTGTATAAAGCAGGACGTCGATCCCGCGAAGGTCGGTTATAGCCAATATTCCGGGGGTTATCAATTCCTATTGCGGAAACGGGCAGGAGTATCGGAACCGACGCAATTCCGATGTACTCCAATCCACCGTCTGCGCATAAGCGGAAAATAGAAAACCCCTTTCACGGGATTTGAGCACCGTTAAAAGGGGGTTTCTCGCAAGAACACGAACCGGAGGCTACAGGGCCTTTACGTCGATCTTACGAATAAAGTCCTTGATACTCTGCATCCAGAGCGCGATCTTTTCCTCATGCAGCGTATCCGGCGCCTCACTGGTGCTCTGCGGAGCAACACCCGATGCCACCGGTTCGGCTTGCGCCAGGTCGACTCGGGGAGAGCCGCCACCGAGCGGTTCGGTCTGAGTGGTCCTGTAATAGTCCAGGTTTTCAAGTCTGCAGTTCACGAGTTATCCTCCCTAAATTCTTGTGCAATCTCATTGCGTGGGAAGGTAATCATCCTCTTTTTCGAAGTAAAGCACCGAATTGAAATGATTTTCTATAAAAAAAGACCCGCCGCCAAGGCCCGCGGATTTCATTTTGTCCATTGGCCGGATAATTGTATTCTTATATTGGAGATCGGATGTCTTTCCCTTCCGCATAAGAGGAGTTTTGCATGCATCTGGATGAAGGTGGGAAATATTGCCTCCCGAATGGTGAGAAAGTCATCGCGAGAAAGATCGAGGGGCGTTTTGTCCTTGAATTCAAAAGAACATACCGGCCTCCCCTGTCGGTCGGGGACGACGGGACGCTTTTTCTCCGGGGAGAGTCCACCGGGTTCACCCTCGACTCTCTTTCGACCGACGAGGAAGGATAAGGCCGGCATCCCGCCGGTGATGCTCAGGAGCGCCGGTATCGGCGTTCCGAAGGGACCGCATTGACTCTCCTCGGTTCTCATCCAGAGGTCCCGGGATCCGCGATGCCCCGATTCGCCGCCGCCCGTTTAGCCGTCACGGCTTCGGAGTCATGATCGAGACCTTTTCGAAACGGCCGATTGACACGCTTTACGGCGACGGTTAGTCTTACCCGGAATTCAGCAAGCGGTTTCAGAAAGGCCCAGCCGATTATTCTGCCTTGAATCACCACATGGAGCTGAGCAAAATGTTCTATGAGAAAAGGAATTCCCCTGCGGGGAACAGGGCTTTCGAACGGGGTTTTACTCTGATCGAACTCCTGATAGTCATGATCATCCTCAGCCTTCTTGCCGCACTGGTTGCTCCCAAGATGTTCCAGAAAATCGGGAGCTCCAAGCAAAAGGCCGCAAAAACCCAGATCGCCCTTTTGGGCAGCGCTCTCGATCAGTTCCGGCTGGACGTCGGCAGATACCCCTCCACGCAGGAAGGGCTCGAGTCACTGCGAAAAAATCCCGGGCACGACCACTGGGACGGCCCCTACCTGCCCAAAGATATTCCCCCCGATCCCTGGGGAAAAGCATACATCTACAGATGTCCCGGCGAGCACGGCGACTATGACCTGTTTTCCCTTGGCGCGGACGGCCAGGAGGGCGGAGATGGAGAAAATGCCGATGTGCTGAGTTGGGATTAGCCGCTCAACCGGGCACCGGTCATCCGTGGCGGCGGCCATTTGCGCAGGTCACGCTTCGGCGGCTTTGGCCTCCGCAACGTGCGCGGTGGAGATCCCGTTTTGGATCATCTGGAAATGGTAGTACATTCCCGCCTTTTCCATCAGTTCCTCGTGTCCGCCACTCTCGACGATCCGCCCGTGGTCGATTACCAGGATCTGGCTTGCCCTCCTTATCGTCGAAAGCCTGTGGGCGATAATGATGCTCGTGCGGTTTTTCATGACGGCTCCGATCGCCTGCTCGATCAGTATTTCCGTTTCAGTGTCCACATTCGAGGTCGCTTCGTCCAGGATGAGAATTTTCGGATCCCGCGCAAGCACGCGGGCAAAAGCGAGCAGTTGCTTCTGACCTGCGGAAAGATCCATGCCGCCTTCGCCGATTATGGTGTCGAGCCCGTTGGGCATGCCCGCGACGAAACGGGAAAGCTGGGACATTTCCACGATCCCGTTCAGCCGATGATCCGGCATTTGGCGATCGAGCAGGATGTTTTCCCTAACTGATCCGGGAATGATGAAAATATCCTGCATCACAAGCCCTATCTGTTCGCGCAGCCATCGGGGATCGCGTTCGCGGATTTCGACTCCGTCCAGGAGGATTCTGCCCTCCCGGGGGTCGTAGAAACGCTCGATCAGGTTGATTATGCTAGTCTTTCCGGACCCCGTAGCACCCACCAGCGCCAGAGTCTCCCCGGCCTTCACCTCGAAAGAAATGTCGCGCAGCACCGGCCTGTCCGGCACATAAGAAAACCCGACGCCTTCAAAGGTGATGTCGCCCTTCACTGCGGGATTTTCCTTCGAGCCGGCAAGAGCGGGAGTGTAGTCCCTGGCGTCCAGCAACTGGAAGATCCTCTCCGCGGAGGCCATGGCGGACTGGACAATGGTGTATTTCTGCGAAAGCTCCCGGATGGGCTGGAAAAAGAGCCGCATGTAGGAGATAAACGCCGCGAGAACGCCGATCGTCATGGAGTTTCTCAGGACCTCGCCGCCCCCGTACCAGACGATCACGGCCAGAGAGACCGAGGCCGTCACCTCGATTATGGGCACGAATATGCCGAAAACCTTGATCTGGTACATCGCGGCCAGGAAAAATTTCCTGTTCAACCCCAACGCTCTCTTGTAGGCATCGTCTTCCCGCTGGAAGAGCTGGATGACGGAAATGCCCGAAACGGCTTCCTGGAGAAACGCGTTGATTCCGGCCAGGTGCGCGCGAATTCTGCGGAATGCCTCCCGGCTGAGATTGCCGAACCACACCGTCGTCAAAATCATCAGGGGAAACATGATAAAGAGCAGGAGCGCAAGACGCCAGTTCATCCAGAGGAGCACGGCGAGGATTCCGGCAAGCCTGATGCCTTCGTTGAAAAGTGTAACGATGACGGATGTGAACATCTCGTACATGTTCTGGATGTCGTTGGTATGGCGCGTAACGAGCCTGCCCACGCGATGCGCGCTGAAAAAGGAGAGGTTGAGCCGGATGACATGGCTGAAAAGGTTCTGGCGCAGCGCGTGCATGATCCTCTGCCCGGCCCATTCCAAGGCCACGACCTGGAGGAAATTGGCGACAAACGCCACCAGCACGATGAAAAGAAACAGGGCGGCGATGGAGGCAACGCCGTGCAGCCGCTCATCCATCGGAAGCGCGCTATTGAGGATATACTTGTCCATGGCCACCTGCACGAGCCACGGCCAGGTGAGGCTGGTCCCCGTTATCACGAGAGCCAGGCCGATGGCGGTCAGGACCCACTTCCGCTGAGGAAGGATGAATTGCATCAGCCGTCCCCAGATCCTGAGATCGCCGATATACCTGCCGCCCTCGTCTTCGGCCGAATCGATGTGAAAACCGTTCATAGGCTATTGCCGCTCATTTTCCAAAACCGTGGTCCGCCCACTGGTCTGATGTCTGTAGATGGTGGCATAAAAGGCGTTGCGCCCGATCAGATCGTCGTGCGAGCCGCGATCGACAATCCGCCCACCGTCCATGACGACGATTTCCTCCGCGTCCGCCAGCGGCGCAACCCGGTGGGACACCACGATACAGGTGCGCCCCGCGAGGTAGGAGGCTATGGAGCGAATTATCTCGTGTTCCGTTTCCATATCGACCGCAGAGAGCGCGTCGTCGAGAATGATCACGGGTCTTTGGAGCAGAAGAGCCCTGGCGATCGCAATCCTTTGCCTCTGGCCGCCCGAGAGCTTTACGCCCTTTTCGCCGATGCGCGTCTGGTAGCCTTCCGGCATCGCGACGATTTCATCGTGAATGGCGGCTGCGCGGGCCACCTTTTCTATTTCTCCGGCAGAGGCATCCGGCCTGCCGAGCGCGATGTTGGAGGCAATGGTATCCGAAAAGAGGACAAGATCCTGAGGCACGTAGGCTATGGCGCCTCTCACCGAATGGATGGTCACGCCGTTTACGTCCAGTCCATCGAAGAGGTATGTTTCGTCGGGAACGGGAGAGAGACGCGCAAGGATGTTGCAAAGGGTCGACTTCCCCGCTCCCGTCCGCCCCACAATTCCGAGGAAGGTGCCTTCGCGGATGTCCAGATCGATTCCCTTGAGACGCGGCTCGGAATGGCCCGGGTAGGCGAAGGTGAGCCCGCGCAGCCGGAAAGATCCGCGCGAAAGAGGCGCCGGTACCGCTCCGGGTCGATCGCGCAGTACCGGTTCCTCCCTGAGAAGCCATTCAATGCGCGCAAGCGAAGTCACGCCGCGCTGAAAGAGGTCGGCAACCCATCCCATGGCCATCATCGGCCAGGTCATGAGGAAAAGATAGCTGATAAAGGCCACGAAATCGCCGGCCGTGATCGCCCCCTCGATTGTCAGCTTGCCCCCGAAAAAGAGCACGAGTAGCATGCTCGCGTTTCCGATGAAGCCGGAGATCGGAAAGAGCGTACCGTAGACGAAAGCCAGCTTGAGATTGTTCCTTACGTATTCCTCCCCCATTTCTCCGAAGCGCCGCGCCTGGTGATCTTCCTGGTTATAGGCCTTGACGAGCCGTATCGAGGAGAATGTCGACCGCGCGAATTCGGTCAGAATGGAAAACTGCTCCTGAACCTTCTTGAAGCGGTGGTGGAGGCGCGAAGAGAGAAGACGCGTCACGATGGCCAGAACAGGCATGGGAGCCACGGCAATCACTGTCAGGACCGGATGGATGTAGAGCATGAAACCGATTGCGGCAAGCCCCATGAAAACGGCGTCCACGAACGCCACGAGCCCCATTCCGCTCGCAAGCTGCACCGAGGAGAGATCGTTTGTGGCCAGCGCCATGACCTCGCCGGTCGTGGTCCGCTGGAAGAATCTCTTGTCGAGTCCAAGCACGTGCGAGACCATGCGGTTTCTCAGGTCGATTTCGAGAATCCGTGAAAACCCGAAAATGAGCTGTCGCCACACGTACCGGAAGCCCCCTATGACCAGCGCGATCCCGACGATATAACCGCCGTACCTGAGCAGGTCCATACCAGCCACCGCACCAGCCTGGAGTCCGTCCACGGCGGTTTTGACGACCCGCGGAATGAAAAGTTGCAGAAGATCCACCAGCATCAGGGCGAGAAAACCGCCCAGGAGCCGCCAAAAATGGCGTTTGAAAAGAGGTGCCACCAGTCTTACGGAACGCCAGGAACTTTGATTTTCAGGACTCTTTTGAACCGCATCGAGTTTTATTGTCGTAGTACCGCCTCTCACCGAATATTTCCCCGCACGAACAAATAATGTGTGTCGTCAAAAGAACCTGGAGCGACACAAAGAACATAAGCACAACCTCACCGGCAAGAAAGCCCGCAATCGCACCGCTCAACCAGCCTCACAACGGTCACGACCGTGTATTGTTCTTGCCTTTGACGGAGATTGGAATAAAGTCATTGCTTACCCGCCGCTACCTGGATCTACTCCCTTCGGAAAGGAAAACACATGAAAAAGCTGGGTCCCGTAAACGCGCTCTATCCCATGCCCTGCACACTGGTGGGCGCAATCGTCGAAGGACGGCCGAATTTTATCACCGTGGCTCACGTCGGCATACTCAATTCCGGAAAACCGCAGTATCTCTCAATCGGGCTGAACAAGGCCCACTACACAAATGCGGGCATCAAAGCCAACGGCGCCTTCAGCATTTGCCTGCCGCCCGAATCACTTATCGTGGAAACCGACTATTGCGGTATTGTCAGCGGAAAGACAAAAGACAAGGCGTCCCTTTTCGATGTTTTTTACGGAACGCTCGAAACCGCACCCATGATCCGGCAGTGCCCAGTCTGCATGGAATGCAGCCTTGATCGGATTCTCAATTTTGAATCTCACGACATCTTCATCGGTCAGCTCGTCGAGACCTACGCCGAAGATTCCGTTCTCACGGAAGGAGCGATCGACATCTCCAAGGTGAAGCCGCTTCTCTTCGACATGGCCAGCAGGAAATATTTCTCGCTGGGGCAAAGTCTCGGGAACTGCTGGAGCATAGGCAAGGGACTGAAGCGCTGAGCATGCTCCCCGGGATGCGCAGAAACACCGC
>JAJFVB010000093.1 GCA_021372055.1 Desulfobacteraceae bacterium
TACTTGTTGTTCGATGCCCATCCGCCGGCGAGAATCGCGAGCACCGTGAAGGTCGAGAAGGCGAAAATCAGAAGGACCCCGACGTTCATGTCGCGGATTATCATGTCAGGTCCGAAGGGCAGCACGAGGAATCCGACCAGAACGGGCATGAAGACCAGCACGGGAGCAAGGAAAAAGAGCTTCCGGTCGGCCTGGAGGGGCAGTATGAGTTCCTTGCCCACAAGCTTGAGGCCGTCGGCTATCGTCTGCAGCAATCCGTGGGGACCGACCTCCATCGGTCCGGGACGCACCTGGATGTGCCCCGCGACTTTTCTTTCGAGCCAAACCAGGAACAGGGCGTTTGCCTGGGAGAACGCCAGGACAATTATCAGCCCGGCAACCAGCCGGAACCACTCGGAATAGAAAATTTCGGACAACGTCCTTCCTCTCTTTTACCTGTCGATTTCCGGGATAATCACGTCCATGCTGCCGAGAATCGAAATGGCATCCGCGATCAACGTGTCGGGCAGGACGTCGTTTATAACGTTGAGGTTCCCGAAGCTCGGGACGCGTATATGACAGCGGTAGGGATTCGTGCCGCCGTCGCTCACGAGGTAATATGCGGTGAGCCCGCGAGCGCTTTCGAACGGGAAATACACTTCGCCCTTTGGCGGTTTGATCTTCAGAGGGATTTTCTCGGTCTGAAAGGGTCCCTGTGGCAGGTGGTCGAGCGCCTGGTCTATGATACGGCAGCTCTGCAGCATTTCGAGGAATCGGACCTTGTAGCGGTCGAGCGCATCGCCGTTGAAGCACACCGGAACCTCGAAGTCGAACCGGTCGTAGATCTCGTAGGGCTCGGCTTTCCGCACGTCGAACCGCACGCCACAGGCGCGCAGGTTCGGCCCCGTGACTCCGTACTGGCGGGCGAGTTCCCTGTCGATTACGCCGATGTCTTTGGTGCGTTTGATAAAAATGATGTTCTTGGTCACCAGGTTTTCATAATCCGCCCAGCGTCCCTCCATCCTCTTAAGAAACGCCCGCGTCATATCCACGAACCCGGCGTCCACGTCCCGCGTCACCCCGCCAAAGCGACAATACGCGTAGGTGAGGCGCGATCCGCTGACGCGGTCGAGAATATCCAGGATCTGCTCGCGGTCGTCGAAGGCGTACAGGAAGGGGGTGAAGCCACCGAGGTCCAGCAGGTAGGTGCCGAACCAGAGCAGGTGGCTGGAGATGCGGTTGAGCTCGGATGCGATCACGCGTATGTAGCGGGCGCGCTCGGGAACGTCGATTCCGGCAAGCTTTTCCACGGCCAGGACAAAGCCGTGGTTGTAGAGCATCCCGGAGAGGTAGTCCATGCGACTCGTGTTGGGGAGAAACTGCCTGTAGAGCCTGTTTTCTCCCATCTTCTCATGTCCCCGGTGGCCGTATCCGATGATGGGATCGGCTTTGACGATGAACTCGCCGTCCAGGTCGAGAAGTATCCTGAGCACGCCATGGGTGCTCGGATGCTGCGGGCCGAGGTTCAGAGTGTAGATTTGCTCCGCTGCGGGAGGGCCGAATTGCTCATTTTCCATAGATGTCTTCTCGCTTGTGAGAGTCGCCGGACTTCCCGAAACTTTTCAGCAGCGGGTGGTAGTCGGCGTCTTCGGGGAGCAGAAGGGACCTCATGTCCGGATTGCCGGAAAAACTGATGCCGAAAAAGTCGTGGACCTCCCTTTCCAGCCAGCCCGCTCCGCGGAACGTGTCGACCAGGGAGGAGGGCGTCTGATCCTTCCCGCAGAGGGCTCTCAGAGCAATCCTCGACTTCGGTTCGTAGCAGTTGAAATGATAGACAAGCTCGAACGTGTCGCTGAAATCGAGCGCCGTGATCGTCTCGAGAAAGAATCCGGCCGCGTTCAGGATTTGCGCCGCTTTGCGCATCCCGGACAGGGCAATGAGAACGGAGTACCGCACGCCGTTCCTGCCGCTTTCATCGACCGCGAAGAGAGCCCCGGGGAATTCCTCGCGCAGGGCCTTTTCCATTTCGTCCGCTTTCATTGCGAGCCCTCCTTGCGCACGCGGCGAAAGCGGCGCAAAAGATTCCTGTCCTCGCCGCGAGTGATCTTGTCTTCGAGCGCGAGCAGGCCCTGAATCAGCGCCTCCGGGCGCGGGGGGCATCCGGGGATCACTATGTCCACCGGAATGATGAGATGCGCGCCGGGCACGATCGCATACTGGCCTTCGTATTCGAAAGGGCCGCCCGAGATGGCGCAATTGCCCATCGCGATGCACCACTTGGGGTTGGGCATCTGATCCCAGAGCATCTGGACGGCGGGAGCCATTTTCCTGGAAATGGTTCCCGCCACGATCATCACGTCCGACTGGCGCGGAGAGGGCCTGAAAACCCCCGCTCCGATGCGGTCCAGGTCGAATCGCGCGGCGCCCGCCGCCATCATCTCTATCGCGCAGCAGGCAAGGCCGAATGTCATCGGCCACAGGGAGTTGGCCCGCGCCAGGTTGAGCATATCGTCAAGGAGAGCGAATTGGATGGCCGGCTCTCCCGGCCCTCGTTGTCTCACCTTCTCGTCCATTCAAAAACTCCTTTGCGCCAGGCATAGATTATCGCCAGCGACAGAATGCCAACGAAAATGAGCACTTCCACGAGGTCGCGGACGGCATACTTGCCGTATGCAAGCGCCACGGGGAACAGGTAGAGCACGTCGACGTCGAAGGCGAGGAAGATAAGGGCATAGATGTAGTAGGCGACGGTGAACTGGATCCAGGCGCTACCGATGGTCGACATGCCGCTTTCATACGTTTCGTCGCGCAGCGCCCCTTCGCTTCGTTTGACTATCAGGTGGGAAATGATGAGAGGAATGACGGCAAAAGCAAGGCCTGCAAACAAATAGAGGCCAACTGCCAAAAAGTCGGTCATGAGAGTTTGGGAGATCACAAGCCTTTTTCTCCTCCGGCCCGATGAGACTCGGAAAAAACTGGTCCTGGTACTGGGGCTAAAACGGTTTCTGTGCTGCCGGACAACTGATGTGCGAGGAAGTTAAGCGCGGGAACCCGTCTTTGCAACGATGCACAATAACTTGATTGTGATACCAATGGGTTGCACAAGAAGCCAGGGGAAAATCATACCCTTTCTGTCGAGAATCTTTCAAGAGGTAAATTCAATATTTAGAAAGCATTTGCATATGAATCGTTTGTGCGATTGCTTCGGCTATTGACCTTTTCAAGGAAGGCGGGCCGTCACTTGCTCAAGAGAAAAATAAATTGAGCATAATCTCAAAACGCGGGAGCTATATACCAGACTTTGAAATTTTGTGCACGCACTTTATTTGCTCCCTTAAAAAACGTTCTGTGCTATCCTCCGAAGCCACCCGCAACGGACCCTCAAGGAGGAAACCCCATGCTGCTCCTCACTGCGCAGGAGATGGCCTCGCTCGATCAGAAGACAATTCGGGAAATCGGCATACCGGGAATCGTTCTTATGGAAAACGCTTCACGGGGAGCGGCCGATTTTTTTCTTCGGATGATTCCGGACCTGCTTGATCGACGTATAATCATTGTGGCCGGAAGTGGAAACAATGCGGGCGACGGTTTTGTGCTCGCGAGGATATTTCACTGCAGGGGGGCTCAGGTGGAAGTAGTCTGCCTGAGATCTCCGGAAAAGCTCGCGGGAGATGCCCTGACAAATTTCGAGATCCTTCGGAGGCTTTCCGTCCCGACAATCACCTGGGATGAGGCGGCGGATTTCGAAGCGCAATTCGAAACCGTATCGAGGAGCGGGGCGATCGTCGACGCCATGCTCGGAACGGGCCTCAATACCGAAGTGCGCGGGCTGTACAGGCGGGTGATCGAGCGGGTCAACGGCCTGAATATCCCCGTTTTGGCGGTCGATGTCCCCTCGGGCCTTGACGCAAGCACGGGGAAGATCCTGGGCGCGGCCTTCAGGGCAACCGCGACGGCGACTTTCGGATTTCTCAAGATAGGGCACGTCGTCAATTCCGGGCCGGAACATTGCGGGGCCGTCGAGGTGATCGACATCGGCATACCGGTTGGGCTGGCCCATGACGCCGGAATAAGGCGGTTCTGGCTGACCGCGGATCATCTCCGTGCGTTCGTTGCCCCACGAAGTCCCGCGATCCACAAGGGAGGAGCGGGTCATGCCTGCGTGCTTTCCGGTTCGGTCGGAAAAACGGGCGCCGCCGCCCTGGTCAGCCTTGGAGCCGGGAGGGCGGGTGCGGGCCTCGTGACGCTGTTCATCCCCGGGAGTCTCAATGGGATCATGGAAGTCAAGCTTAACGAAGCGATGACGATACCCATTGCGGAGACTCCCGAAAAATCCCCCGCCCTAGCCTCTCTCCCGGTGCTGATCGAATTTTTGAAAGGGAAACAGTCGCTTGCCATGGGTCCCGGCATTTCGACTCATCCCGACACCGTTGCTCTGGTCAAGGAACTCCTTCTGGGTGCATCGTGCCCCATGGTGCTCGACGCCGATGCCATAACCGCGGTGTCCGACGACCCCGGAATATTACGCGGGGCGTCCGCCCCCCTGGTCCTTACGCCTCATCCCGGTGAGATGGCGCGGGTATGTTCTCTGAGGGTGCAGGACGTCGAAAGCGATCGGCTCAAGGTGGCCGCGAACTTTAGCAGGGAATACGGAGTGGTGCTTTTGCTCAAGGGGTACCGGACGGTCATCGCAGCGCCCGACGGAAGGCTTGCGGTAAACAGCACCGGCAACCCGGCAATGGCAAGCGGAGGAATGGGGGATGCCCTCACAGGGCTTATCGCGGGCTTCATCGCCCAGGGCCTGGAACCTTTCGAAGCCGCGTGCCTGGGGGCGTATGTGCACGGCGAGGCTTGTGACCGCGTTATGGCGAGTGTTTCCACCCGCGGGTTGCTCGCAACGGACATGCTCAAGGAAGTTCCGGCGGTTATCGGATCGCTGGAAGGCTTTTAGGGGCGGCTATGGAGGATTTCCAGTTCGACTCGCCCTGCGAGGAATGCTCGCTGCTGCTGGGGCAAAAAATCGGGGAACTGCTCCTCCCGGGCGACATCCTTGCGTTGTGGGGAGAGCTGGCTGCCGGGAAAACCCTGCTCACGCGCGGCATCGCCCTAGGTTTGGGTGTTTCGCCGGAAACCCGTGTAACCAGCCCGACTTTCACGATAATCAACGAGTATTCCGGGCGTCTCCATCTCTATCACCTGGATTTGTACCGGCTTTCCGGTCCCGATGATCTGGAGGATCTTCCCTGGGAGGAGACTCTTTTTGGCTCCGGTGTCGCCGTCATCGAATGGCCCGACCGGCTTGAGCGGTTTTTGCCTGATAAAAGGTGGGACTTCAAACTCACCGCCATGGGCGATGAGAGCCGCAGAATTGTTGTGACGGGGCTTGGTCGGGCAAATCGAGAGAGGATGGCGGAGTGGGTGAAGGAAATGGAAGCGGTCGGGCTCGATCCCGCGTGCAGTCGCCGCTGATCGCAAAAAAGCGGGGGAACTGATTCCCCCGCGAATTTGCGGCAGTTGTCCGCCTTTGTCTTGAACCCGCTTTTTAATCGAACCTGACGGGATCTTCGGGACTTTCCATTTCCTGAGGCAATTCGGCGAACGGGAAGGGGCGCGTGTTTTCATTCAGAGTGACATAGCGCATGAGCCGGTAGGAATAGGAAATAGCCCTGTTCGCAAACCTGCGAAGCGGTTCGCTGGCGCTTCTGGTCAGTAGGAGAATTGCATACTGAATCAGGGTTGTTACCTGGATGACGAGGTACACCGCATGAAGCAGCACCATGCAGATCAGTGTGAACAGAAAGCGCATGGCTATTTTGCTTCTCGGGGTAGTGTTCGTCTCTTGTTGTTCGTCCATGTGTTCCCTCCTGGCGCTGTTCGATGCAACGGTTAACGGGGCCGCAGCTTATTTCGACTGCAAGACCATATTATAAGTCACTCCATCCTCCTCCGCCTGTACCTGGATGTGAATCATTTGGCCGTCTTTCTGGAACTGCAGCATCTGCGCTTCTTCCTCCTGAGCCTGGAAGGTGACTTTCCAGCCCTTTTCCTTTATTTTCGTCTTGAAGAAATCGGCAACGGCATCGAGCTTTGCCCCTTTTACCACTGCCGTGGCCATGACTCCATCCCCCATATCCATTGACTGCTGAACCTTGGAGTTCGGATAGAGCGGCATGTCCTTCAGCTTGTCGGGAAGATCGACCGCGGCGAATGCGGAGGTGACGGCAAATACGGTTAGCAGCAAAAGAACAGCGACGAGTGAACCGGAACTTCTGATCATGTGAACCTCTCCTGATTGTGCTTGAAACTGAAGTTGAAGCTTCTGGTGACCTGTCAATGCAGGGCCTTCAATTGATATTTCCAGCCCATGAGGATATTCATGCTCTTGCATCAAATATCAGGACAGGCAGGGATGAACGAATATATGTCAGAAGCTTTCTTTTCTCAATTTCATTCCGCACAAAAATAAAACAGTCCTTCGGGCCGACGCTGTCGAGCGTGAAATCACCCGGAAAGCGCCATTCCCGCTCATGCCTCCATTCTGCGTGAGGGGTACCGCAGATCTGGAATCTGTAACGCTCGGTTCGGGGCAATCGCGCAAAATCCCCGTCAAGACCGTATACGGCCGGTTTTGCGCCCATGGACCTGAGCAAGTCGCGTTTGAGCGCGAGGCCGCAGGGCTCGACGGTCCATCTGGCGAGAGCGGGATTCCACTTGCGAAGCGCGAAGATTTCGGAAGGCGGACGGGAAGTCCATGAACTCACGCGATCCTGCCCGCGCACCATTCGGGAACCCGCCCTGATTCGCCCCTCCAAAAGAATCCGGATGAGCGTATCGATTGCGCAATGGCCGGAGAGGGGAGCGCCCCCGAGCAGCTTCAGAAGGTATTCGCGGTAAGATTCTCCGGGCCATGGACCGGGGCAGCCTCGCGTGTAGTGGAACAGGTAACGGCCCGGATCGGCGTCTCCCGCGCTATGAAGGCAATCCGATGGACCTGCCGGACATGGAGAGGCTTCGATTGCCGCTTCATCCGGCCGGGGGGAAGAGACGGACAAGATTCGCGAGTGTGACGGGAATTCTTCCCGGAGAGCCCGGTTCCCGCCATTCGAGCGGGTCTCATCGCCCGTATCCAGAATAAATTGCATGCGGGGGGAGGATCGCTGCTGATTCTGAAGAATCCGGGCAAGATTTCCCCCCGATCGAATCTGAAGGAGAAAATGCGCATGAGACAAGGCTGCGATGATGCGGTCGCGGCAGAGCAGCCTTTGCCCCCGGGTACAGGATTTCGTTTCGATAGAGCAGGAGAACGCCGGGATCGACTCCGAGGCATCTTCGAAAACCGCTTTGCATTCTCTGCCGGCTTCCGAAAGAGGGAAGGGAAGCACGAGGCACAAGGGGCGATTGACCGTCGCAGCCTTCACAGCCGCCATGTCATAGGTCAGGGTCCCGGTGCTGGAAACGAGTATGAAGTCCCCGGTTCCGCGACTTTCGGGAAAATCTCGCAGGGCGCGAATCCACGGGGAATCCGGATCGATGAGCCGCGGCTTTCTTGAGTTGAAAACCGCAATCCTCGGTGCGCGTGGATCGATGTTTCCCCGGGAGAAAAGAATCGAAGGGCAGGGGAGATTTCTTTCAGTCGAGCCGCTACGGCTTTCGCCGGGCTGAAGCGATCCGCAAAAGGCGCTGTCCCAACCGGCAATGGCGATGCCTTCGGAATGCCACCTATCCGCCTGTTTCAGGCAGAGGTCCTGCGCCCTTGCGCTGAACCCTCCTTCCGCGCGATCCGCGATCCAGCTGAAAAGCTCTCGCTCGTCGCTGATCCCGGTGAGCAGAAAATCGGCTATCCACCCGTGCCGGTCCTCTCCGTTCCGGGGGCCCGCCCGCTCCAGGAATGCGCACAGATCCAGTGCGCAGCGCTCTATCTTATCGTTCAACCGGAAGAGCGGAGTTTTGACTTGCGATGTCAGATTCGAGAAAATCGAATCGAGGCTGGAAGGGGCCATCGGTTTCTTGTTTTGAGAAGGCGCTCCTCGGGACGGAGCCTCCAAAGGAACAAAAGGAGCGGGGGAACGATCCCCCGCTCACTCATCATGTCAGATGGCTCGGCTTATCTTGACGGCGCAGAGCTTACCGCACATCGAGCAGCCTTCGCGGTCCTCGGTTATCTGGAGCCGTTGCTTCACCAGGGCCGGATCGAGAGCTTCCCGGACCATTGCGTCCCAATCGAGGTTCTTGCGTGCAACGGACATCCGCCGGTCCTTTTCAATGGCGCCCGGCAAACCCTTGCCGAGGTCGGCGATATGAGCGGCAATCCTTCCCGCCATGACGCCCTGGTAGACGTCGTCGGCATTGGGCAGCCCGAGATGTTCGGCCGGAGTGACGTAGCAGAGGTAATCGGCGCCTGCGGCCCCCGCAATAGCGCCGCCTATGGCAGCCGTAATATGGTCGTACCCCGCGGCGATATCGGTCGGAAGGGGGCCCAGGATGTAAAAGGGCGCGCCGTCGCAGAGCCGCTTCTGGAGCATCACGTTGGATGTGATCTGGTTCAGCGGCACATGACCGGGACCCTCGATCATAACCTGGACATTCCTGTTCCTGGCTTTTTTCGCCAATTCCCCGAGGATCATCAGTTCTTCGATCTGCGGTCCGTCGGTTGCGTCAAGTATGGCCCCGGGGCGGAAGCCGTCGCCGAGACTAAGGGTCACGTCGTACTTGTAGGCAATGTCCAAAAGATTGTCGTAGTACTCGTAGAGGGGGTTTTCCTTTTTGTTCTTCCGCATCCAGTTCATATGGATGGAACCGCCTCGGCTCACGCAGGGCATGATGCGTTCGTAGTCTTCGAGCTTTTTCACCGATGCCAGGGTGACGCCGCAGTGAACGGTAATGTAATCGAGTCCCTCGCTGCACTGCTGCTCGATGCCGCGCAGAAGCTCGTCGACGGACATCCTGTCGAGCGCTTCGTTGCGGGCGATCATCCTGGTCGCAACTCCGTAGATCGGGACCGCGCCGACTATTACGGGAGAGTTTTCGAGGAAGAAATTCCGGAATGACGAAAGCTCGCCCCCGGTTGACAAGTCCATGATGGAATCCGTTCCACCGCGAACGGCCGCGTCGAGCTTTTCTTTTTCAAGTTCCACCGAGCAGCACTCGCCGCTCGTTCCGATGTTTGCGTTTACCTTCGTCTTGAGATTCTTGCCGATGGCTCGGATCGTCGGAAAGGAATGGTTTCTATTCTTGGGCAGAACGGCGAAACCCGCGGCGATAAGCTCGCGCAGTTCTTCCGCCGATACGGGCTCCCCTTCAACGGCTTTTTTCATTTCCTCCGTTATTATGCCTGCCTTGGCCATTTCCAGTTGAGTTGCCATGTCGTCGTCCTCCTCGTCGGAATGCAGTGGTGTGGATCGTAAGGCGAACTGAGATAAAAGGATTCCGTCCAGGCAATAAAAAAGGGCCGTTTTCGAGGAAAACGGCCCTTTCGGGGTATCTCGTTAGCCGTTTCCTCCGCCAGAATTAACTGGATCAGGTTCCAAGGGTATTATCTCAGCTCTCGCTCGGAGAGCACCCCCCGGCTATATTGGATTTTAAAAAGAAATCAGTTTATATAGTACATCCAAGCAGCGGAAAGATCAAGCGATCATATATCTCCGCTGCCAAGCCGCTCGGCCAGGAAGCATTTTTTGTGCTCCTGAGCGTCTATTACCGCGAGAGCGGTCGTATTGATGATGTCCTCCACGTCGCAGTTGCGCTGGAGTACGTGGATTGCCTCGCTCGTGCCCATGAGGATCGGCCCTATGGCCTTCGCGCCGCCAAGCCGCGCCATGAGCTTGAAGGCGATATTTCCGGCTTCGAGGGACGGGAATATCAGCACGTTTGCGTGTCTCTTCAACGTGTTGAAGTCGTAGACCTCGTTCAAGATCTCATCGACCACGGCGGTATCCGCCTGCATTTCACCGTCGATTACGATGTCCGGACGACGTTGTTTTACAATCTGAGTGGCCTGCAGGACTTTCTCCGCTCTCGGATGCCGCGTGCTCCCGAAGTTGCTGAACGAAAGCATGGCCACCCGGGGCTCGATGTCGAGTTGCTTGACCGTGTCGGCCGTGCAGATGGCGATTTCCGCGAGCTGCTCGGCATTCGGGTCGATATTGACCGTGGTGTCGGCAAAAAAGAGCACCTGCTTCTGGAACACCATCATGTAGACGCCGGCAATGACCGTGGTTCCCGGGCAGAGCGGCAGCGTCTGCAGAGCCGGCCTGATCGTGTCCGGATAGTGCTGGTTGACCCCGCCCACCAGGCCGTCGGCGTCTCCCATCCTCACCATCATTGCACCGAAGTAATTCGTGTCGTTGCGCAGGAGTTTTCGAGCCTCCTGGCGGGTGATGCCTTTGCGGCAGCGGAGCTTGAAAAACTCGAGGGAGTAGTCTTCCAGCCGGTCGGACTTGTGCGGATCGACGAGCGTTGCGCCCTTGAGATCCAGGTGAAGTTCGTCCGCTCTTTTCTTGATGACGACACGGTTGCCGAGCAGGATCGGCATGGCGATGCCCTCGTCCAGCACGGCCTGGCAGGCACGGAGGATCTTGGGATCGGTTCCTTCGAGGAAGACGATCCTCTTCGGTTCCCGCTTCGCTTTGTGAATGATGCGGCGCATGACTTCCTGAGACCTGCCGAGGCGGCTCTCCAGCGCGTCCCTGTATGCATCCCAGTCCGTTATCGGCTTGCGGGCAACGCCGCTTTGAACGGCCGCCTTCGCAACCGCCATGGCTCCCCAGATCAGCACGCGCTGATCGAAAGGTTTCGGGATGATGTAGTTCGGGCCATATTCCATCATTTCTTTGCCGTAAGCCTTAAGAACCGCATCCGGTACGTCTTCCTTTGCGAGTTGGGCAAGGGCCTTTACGGCGGCAATTTTCATCTCGTCGTTTATCGCAGTGGCGCTGACATCCAGGGCGCCCCTGAAAATAAACGGAAAACCGAGTACGTTATTGACCTGATTGGGATAGTCGGAGCGTCCGGTTGCCATGATCAGGTCTTTGCGAACGCTTGTAGCCTCGGGGTAGCCGATTTCCGGGTCCGGATTGGCCATGGCGAAAATGACGGGCCTTTCCGCCATGCTCTTGACCATTTCCTTGGTGACGGTGCCCTTGACCGAAACACCGGCAAAAACATCCGCCCCCTTCATGACTTCCGCAAGCGTCATCGGTTTCTTGCCGTTGGCCAGCCGCTCCTTGTACGGGTTCATACCCTTCGGCCTGCCCTTGTAGACCAGACCGTTGGAATCGACCAGAAACAGGTTTTCCCTTTTTACTCCAAGGCGCACGTAGAGTTCCGCACAGGCGATGCCCGCGGCGCCCGCGCCCGAAAAAACGACCTTTACCTGATCGATTTTCTTGTGCTGGATTTCAAGCGCATTGGTCAAAGCGGCGCCGGAGATGATCGCAGTGCCGTGCTGGTCGTCGTGAAAAACCGGGATACTCATGGTCGCCTTGAGGTGCTCTTCGACATAGAAACATTCGGGAGCTTTGATGTCCTCCAGGTTTATGCCGCCAAAGGTGGGTTCCAGAAGCTGTACGACCTTGACTATCTCGTCCGGGTCCTTCGTGTTCAATTCGATGTCGAATACATCGATGTCCGCAAACCTTTTGAAGAGGACGGCTTTGCCTTCCATCACCGGCTTCGAGGCGAGTGGTCCGATGTTCCCCAGTCCAAGGACCGCCGTGCCGTTGGTGACAACCGCAACGAGATTGCCCTTTGCCGTGTAATCGAAAACTTTGTCCGGAACGCTCTCGATCTCTCGACAGGGATCGGCTACGCCGGGCGTGTACGCCATGGCGAGATCTCTTTGTGTGAAACAGGGTTTCGTCGGCTTGACCTCTATCTTGCCGGCGCGCTCTTCGCTGTGATACCTGAGAGCGTCATTCTTGCGAATCATGCGGTGCTCCTGCTCAAAAGACAAACAACTGTAAAGTCCGACATTTATTTATTCGGTTCCCAAAGCCGCTGATGCACCAAGTTTTTTCCCCTCCTGGTATTTGCATAGTCGAAAGCAAAATGCAGACCATGAAAGCCTGTCTTCAAGTCTTGCGAAAGCAATTATATCGCAACTAGATTATGAATTGCACTGATAATATGAAATTTGGAAATAATTCGGGCTGTCCCAAAGAACCCATGGAGGAGTAAAGCACATTTATTTGTGATTAATTTTCTGGATAAACGTAAGCCCCAATTCAAAAGAGCTGTTTTTCGGAAGCGCAATTGCGTGAAGACTGCGCAAGGTGTTCGCTAAAGTCGGTGTAATAGAACGACGCGGCTTGGGATAGGACTCTCAGCCTTCCGCAAGTCCGCGCCGTGTGATGATGAAGAAAAACGAGTTTTGTGCCCGTTCGCTCTATATGTGCCCAAGCATACGCATTCTTTCCTCGGCGGCTGCAATGCGTTCGCGTTCGAGTTCTGCCCGCGTGCTCCGCAACTCTTCCAGCTCCCGCGCGGCCTGTGCGCGGCGCGCATCCTCCCGGCCCAAACTCATCATTTCCTTTTTGATGTCCCTGGCCCGCATCGCCGCCTCGCGGATCTTTGCGAGCACGGCTGTTTCCCTGGGAGTGAAGACGTATTTCTTATCCGCGCAGCTGTACGCGCCGGACAGGCTCTCGATGTCCGCTACCGTGCAGCAGCATTCGCTATCTTTGTCATTAGCCATGGTATTCATTTGGTCCCTCCTGGATGATAACCAATTCCTGGAAGGATATAGTAATGCTACCGGGGGGTGTGCGAAAGGGGCAATGATCTCCCCTGCGTAAAGAATTGAGCCGGAAGCAGAGGTCGCGCGCCCTCATTGCTGAGCGCCGACGGTTGCTTCGAGCCGATTACGTGAGGCAGATGTTTCTGTATTTGCAGAAATCCTGGTCGCAATTTCCCGAAGCTCTGCCGAAGCAGTCGAAATTGCCCTCCTGGACCTGTCTTTTGCGGTAAAGAGGAATAAGAGCATCCTTGAGACAGATGGCGCATAGCCCGTGAGAGTAACCGTCCCGATCGGGGTCGCCCTGTCCCCAAGTTTCCCGGCATCGTATGCATTGGAATTTCATCTCCGTATCCTTTGCTCAGGTAATGCTTCCGCAGCCGACTTTTTTTGAAGCAATTAATA
>JAJFVB010000307.1 GCA_021372055.1 Desulfobacteraceae bacterium
AATAAAACCTTTGCGCTCGCATCCGGCTTTTTGCCTGCTTCGACCGCTCCTCAATCGCAAAATCCTCGACGTAGCCCAACTACACCTGCGGTTTTGCTCAATCGTTGCAGCCAAATCAGACTCAAAATCCGGCGCGAATCCTTAAAGGCCTATTTCCGGACAAGTCCTAAGTCGGAGGGAGACCGCATATGGAAAACACTATCAAGACCACCCTTTTGCTGGCCGTTTTGACGGTGCTCATCGTATGGATAGGAAAAGTGATCGGCGGGCAGTCGGGAATGGCTATTGCCTTTGTCCTCGCCTTTGTCATGAACATCGGCAGCTACTGGTTTTCCGACAAGATCGTGCTTGCGATGTATCACGCCCAGCCGGTCTCGGAGCAGGACAATCCGCAACTCTACCAGATCGTCAGGGAACTTGCCGTCGCGGCGAACCTGCCGGTGCCGCGGATCTACGTTATCCCCCAGGACACGCCGAACGCCTTCGCAACGGGCCGGAATCCCGAAAACGCCGTTGTCGCGGTAACGGAGGGGATCACGCGCATACTCACACCGGCCGAGCTTAAAGGGGTCCTCGCACACGAGTTGGGGCACGTGAAAAATCGTGACATTCTCATCGGTTCGATAGCGGCAACGCTGGCCGGGGTTGTCATGATCCTGGCCAACATGGCGCAATGGGCCGCAATGTTGGGCGGATTCCGCGGGGGAGACGACGACAATCGAGGCGGGGGCATCATCGGGCTCATCGTGACCGCGATCCTCGCGCCTATTGCCGCAACCCTCATTCAACTCGCCATCTCAAGGAACCGCGAATACCTTGCGGATGAAACCGGGGCTCGCCTGGCTCACAATCCCGAAGGCCTCGCCCGCGCCCTGGAAAAGATGCAAATGGCTTCCGAGCGCATTCCGATGGAGGCTAACCCATCCACGGCCCACATGTTCATCGTCAATCCGCTTTCGGGCCAGACGCTCGCAAACCTGTTCAGCACCCATCCGCCCATCGAGGAGAGAATCCGCCGCCTGCGGAGCATGCGATAGGGGCTGATCCCCGGGCGCGCTCGGCGTCACGACGCGTGGCCGACGGCCTGCGTCGTGACGCCCAATGAGCCGCGCAGCGGCGAGGGGGTGCGGGCCCGCTCCCCGCGTTTTTGATCAGTGAGCGCCGCTTCGTATCAGGCAATCGTGCGCCGTACGCCGCACGCATCTATCGTCATGATGGCGTCGCGCGTCGTTTCCTTCACGCCGTACATGGCCGAATCCGCAAGGCTCAGGATCTCCTCCTTATTCCCCGCGTCTTCGGGAAAGCTCGCCACGCCGAACGAGGCGGTAACCTTCAGGTTCAGCCCCTCTTCTTCGAGAAAAAATCGTGAATTCAGCGTGTTGCGCAAGTAGCGCGCAAATTCGACAGCCTCGTCCTTGCCGGACCCGGGCATGAGTATCACAAACTCATCCCCTCCGTACCTGACGGCGATATCCCCTTTCCGCGTGACTTCCCTGATCAGAAAACCGACTTGCTTCAATGTCTTACTCGCAAGCAGATGGCCATGGGTATCGACGATTCGCTTGAAACGATCCAGATCCAGAAAGATCATCGAGACTTCGCGGCCGTCTTCCCTGGCGGCCGCAAGTTCCGTATCGAGCGCGGAGTAGAGGTATCGGATATTGAAAAGGCAGGTGTGATCGTCGATCAGGGAAAGATCGTGCGCCCTCTTGTACAAGCTTGCATTGTTGATGGCAATCGCCGCATATTCCGCGATGGACTCGAGGGCGCGCATGTCGGCGGCCGTGAACGGCCCCTGCTCGATCCGGTTGACCAGTTCGATGGCCCCCAGAGTCTTCCCCCTGATGCGAAGGGGAACGCAAATGACCGATCGGGTTTCGAAATGACAGAGATCGTCAAAGCGCGGGCAGAATCTCGGGTCCCGGCGCGCGTCGTTGACAAGAACGGACTCACCGTTCGAAACCGCCCAGCCCGCGATTCCTTCCCGCACGCTCAGACGCTGCCCCCGCAGGATATCGGCCCCTTCCCCGACGACAAGTTCGAACCGCAATTCCTTCCCGTTGGGGTCCAGGAGCATAAGGGACCAGTTGCTCGGTTTTAGGAGCTCGCCGACCTGGTTCATGACGATCGCAAGGATTTCGGAATGATCCAGGGAGGAAGTGAGGGCGCGGGCAAGCTCGCCGAAAATCTCGTGTTCCCGGCGCAAGCGCTCGATGCCGCACGATGATTCCATCATTGCACTCTTCCTTGGGAATTCGGAGATCCACCGTTTTTCCGGAGCCCGCTTGAGCGCAGCAGGGCTGCCGGGAAACTCTCCGGGCCACCGAACGGAACAAGGGCTTGTCCGTAAATAAAACCTTTGCGCTCGCATCCGGCTTTTTGCCTGCTCCGACCGCTCCTCAATCGCCGGTTTCGTCGGGAACGAGGCAGCGGGTCCCGTCGGGCTCTTCGGTCACACGGTATCCAAACAGCGGAACCATATCTGTGAAGCTTCTCCCGAACAGGAGTTCGAGATCCGTCCCCGGAACCTGGAACTTCTCACTCACAAAGCGCCGGAAATGGTCTTCGTAGGACAGGTGCCGCAAAATTTCATCGACGTTTTCCCCGCCGTTCCGGCTCAGAGCCTCGAAAGCATCCGCCAGGGAGGCGAAGCCGCACCGGTTCTCGTGCTCCGCAATCATATCGAGCAGCACCCCGACTCCCTCGAAAATGTCCGCCCTCTTCAAAAACGGCTGTTGCTCCGCAAGGTCGCGGGCGGGCATGGGGTCCCAGCATGCCTGCGCGCGGCACTGAAGGGGACGGTCGTCATAGATGGCGCACTGCCCGGCCTCGGAGTCGAAGAAGGTGCATTCCCGGGAGCCTTCCTTTTCCCTTATCTTGATTCTTTCCTCGGGAAGAAGAAAGGGCCTCCCGTCAAACGGCGAGCGCGCCGGTTCGCCGCTTCTGAGAGTCATGATCTTCCCCCAGGGGATTTTCCCCGAACGCAGAAGCTCCAGGTCTTCCCGATGAAGCGTCGGACTGCCGCGCCGGCAGCACTCACCACACTGGACGCATACGGGCAGGACTTCCCGAGAGGACTCGTCAGCGATCATAAGCAGCCGCTTCCACGCATCCAGTCTCCGGAAGCCGTCCATACTATCCCAGCCGGCGACTATCTCCCGGAAAGCGGCCGCCTGCTCGACCTGATACTGAACCCGGCGCGGCGGAATAAGAGTGCTGTTTTCCCGCACTATGGATTCGAGGAAAGCGAACCAATTCGCCCGGAACTGTTCCACATTCCACCCCGCGGGATGGTTGGCGGAGAAGTCCGAGATGATTTCGGAGTTGTTTTTCATGAAAAATACACCTGTCGGAAGGGATTGGAGCGGCCGGAAAGGCCGCGATATTTCGTACGATCGCGGTATTTTAGCTTACTTACCGTGATTAATAAACCATTGGAGGGAAAATAATACACCGGTACGGATTTGCGCAAGAGAATGTGCCAAAGGACGCCATACAAGAGCGCGGGGCGATACCGGAGCGGGGAATCATTCCCCCGCTCCTTGGAGATTCAGAGAGGTGCTAATAGGTGTTTTTTCCGCAACAACTGCCGGGGCCCGCGCATCCGGCGTGTGACGGGGAACTGCCGCAACAGGCGGTATCCCCGGCGCCGGGAAGCCTGCCCTTGGATGCACCGGACAGGGATGAGTGCGCGGACAGCAGCTTCCTCACGTTGGAGCTGCCGCAAACCCTGCAATTTGGCGGAGCCTCGGACGGGCCTATCAATACCTCGGCGGTTGCTCCGCATTCCACACATAAGAAGTCAAACAGCGGCATGGCCTTCTACCTCAACAATTT
Source organism: Desulfobacteraceae bacterium (assembly GCA_021372055.1). Taxonomy (GTDB): domain Bacteria; phylum Desulfobacterota; class Syntrophobacteria; order Syntrophobacterales; family Syntrophobacteraceae; genus SbD1. The sequence goes on from JAJFVB010000307.1 coordinate 3,838, forward strand.
GATTTTTTTGTGCATTCACCCAGTGCCTTCCGGAACGTCCTTGCCGTCGACCGGATGCATTGGTCCATCGAAGGGCGGCGGTCATCGGCCATTGTCAATGAGCGCATCCGCCGCCGGAATGCCCCCCGCAAGTGAACTGGGCTTCGAACTCGGGCAGCGTCCGCTTCAAAACAAAGCCCACGTTTTCACCCACGGTACCCGCTGCGGCGCGAAATACCTTCACACCCTGGGCTTTGAGTTTCACCAGGGCTCCCATTCCAATGCCTCCGACAGCAACCGCGTCGACCCGGCGTCCCCCCAGAGCCTTCAGAGGCTGGCACATCCCGTGCGCATGATGAAGATCATTGTTGCTCACTTCCTCAAAGGCCTGAGTCTCGGTATCGACGATGACAAAACCGGGAGCCGATCCGAAGTGCTCGTAGATCTGGCTTTCCAGTCCCTGCAGATTCATGGTCGGGAAACAGATTTTCATTACATTGATCCTTTCTGGTCTGATTGGCGTGAATCCATTTACCGCTTCGCTCCTGAGGCACCGTCCGGGTTCTCCCGGTTTCCTCCGGCCATATCAAAATGCTCGGCCGGTATGAAATCAGGCCTCGGTGTGCCCGAATTTTCAATCTTGATCACCGGACTCCTCGGTTCGGCATCGTTGCCCCGCTCCCGGTTTTCCGTCGGCACGGCTGATAGACATGCTCCGGCAGGCGGGGCATGTCTCCGGTCTGCCGGTGCCGCAGGGCACGCTCCACTTGTGCTTGCACTCATGGCACGAAAAATCGCGCTCACCGACCACGTCAACCGGACCTCCTTCTATCCGGAGGGCAAGCCCTTCAACCAGCACCCGCGCTACCTTTTTCCTCGCCTCCTCGACGATTCTGCCGAAGGTCTGGCGCGAGACATTCATCCGGGCAGCGGCCTGCTCCTGGTAGAGCCCATTGAAATCAGCAAGGCGGATGGCCTCGAACTCGTCCATGGTGAGGGTGATCTCCTCAAGGAATCTCGCAGGTATCCCGGCGGGCTTGAATATCCTGCATGGCGGCTCCCCACCCACTCTCCGGCAGCATTTTGGTCTCGGCATTTTGATCTCCCGTGTTTTGGAATTATAAGCATATGCTCATAACATGCAAGCACAAAACCGACATACAAAGAGATAATCGATTGAAAAGGCCTGGAACGGTTCGGGGGAATTCTGCGGGGGGCGGTTGCGGCCAACGGCCGCAACCGTAGCGCCAAAATGAGCCGCGTAATGGGAGTTCCGTCGGTATGGGTGATGATCGAAAGGCCTTGCGGGGCCGTCCTCAAGAGCGGGACGTCTTTGCTCTTCAAGACAGGGTGACTGCATGGATCAGGCAACCCGGGCGGCAGATCACATCAGACCAAATGGTTCCATTTCGGAATTGGCGGAGGCGGCGGCGGGAGTTGAACCCCGCCGCATTTGATTCTTAGCCTGCTTTGATGTGCTATGTGGACGCTCAGTGGACACTTGGCCGCGCCTGAGCAAAGTCGTCGAAAAAGTCTCGGACCCGGCGGGAGCGGATTGCTCTCAGCGAAACGTCAAGCTCCCTCGGAACGGCGTGCGGAAAGCTCGAAACTCTGAGAGTCGCGCTGCCGGTCAGGGCTTCAGGGGCAAATCTTGGCGATCAGTCCGGATTTCAGGTATCTTTCCGTTCAGCCCACAGCCATTGCTCGGGAAGAGGTTGCGGCCCCGGCTTGATTCCTGCAATATCCGGGTCCTCGTGACTGTGATTCGGCTCTCGCTCGGCCTTTGCCTTCTTCGCCTCCTGGCGGCGAAGTTCCTTATCTCTTTGCTTCTGCTGCCTTCCTTTTTCTTTTTCTCGTTTCTGAAAGGTAGCTTTTGCTCTTTGAGCCATTCGTTACTCCCTTGAACGTGTAAATATGATCTGGCAATATCTCGGGTATCAATATCTTGAAACGCGACGGGGCTTTTTGGAAGGCGGTTTCGCTTGGCTCAGCTTGATAATCTGGTCTTTCAGCCGGGTTCCATTGAGAGCTTTCATGGCTTTGTCCGCTTCCGAATTGTTCGGCATCTCCACGAACCCGAATCCCTTTGACTCGCCCGAGGACTTTTCTCTTACTATATTGACAGTGGAGACTTCCCCGAAAGCAGAGAAGGAATCTCTCAGGTCTTCTTCCGTGGCATTGTAAGCTAAGTTTCCGACATAAATATTCATAGTTTGCTCCTGTTTCAGCATCGAGCGGCCGAGGCCCGCAGGCTGCGCGTCGCAGACCCGACTTTTTGTCCAAAACACAAAAGCCGGAGATACACTCTGGCTTTTGCTTTCATTGGGATTCAAAAAGAGAGGGTCGTGACCTAAAGCTTTTTGACCTGTGTCGCCTGGGGGCCTTTAGCGCCTTTTTCCTCAACGAAGCTAACCTGATCGCCTTCACTCAGAGATTTGAAGCCGCTGCCTTCAATCGCGGAGAAATGAACAAACAAGTCACTCCCGCCGTCTCTTTCTATAAACCCATAGCCCTTGCTCTCATTGAACCACTTAACTCTTCCTTCCGCCATTTTTTCATCCTTCCAGTTCTCAAATGTTGTGCCCGTTTCCGAGCTATTCATGAATCGCTATACCGCGGAGGATCTTCCCCCCGGATAACCCGACCAGCAAAACCGATCAAGCCGCCGGCACGAATCGACGCCATCCGGCCATATCGGTTTTTCCCTCCCCTTTGGCGGTTTCCTCCTTGAGTCTACCCGTGGCGGAACGCGAAATCCGACCTCAGGAACTCTTTTGATCCAGGACTTCCCAGCTCTCGATTATGCTTTCAAAAGTCGGATTCCCGGCTTCGTTGTCCTTTTTCTTCTTGAGGACCGGTTCCGCCAAGTGGAATACTCTGATAATATTCACCAGCAACTTGACAAGAAATTCAGCGGATTCCAATCTCCGGCGATTCGCCAGAGTGATTGACTTGGCGATTTCTTCTTCAGGGCCCGGCTTATCGAATTTGTCAATTTCCGACAGAGCCACTTTTCTGATGCCGAAAATGGAATCAACAATATCGGTATCGTTTGAACTCTCCAGGTGTTTGATGGCAAGCTTCAAAATCCTGGTTCTATCGAACTGAGCCAGCTTATCGTAAGATTCCGATGTCTTGACCAGATAGGGAACCGCGAGACTCGTACAATAGGTGGTAAGGTCCATGTCCGGTGACTTGGGATGATCCCGCAGTTCATGGAAAAAATACCCTGTTGAACGTAGATCCTTCAATGGAGCATGCGGAATTTCCATGCTGTACCTCCTCCCCATGCATGCTGCCAGCAGGCATTGCATGCGGGCTCCGGCTCATTCCTATTGCGGGCTGGTATTTCCAGAACCCCGCTTGCCCCTGTCTTCCAGTCCGGGGACCTTTCCGAAAACGGAAACAACAGGACGCGTCATGCCTGAAATGCCGCCGGTCGGCGATTCCAGACCAAAGATGTTAACTGGGGAGCTTGATGGAGGTCAGCCGCTCCCATACGGTCGCCACCTGGTTATCCAGATCGACTAGAAACATGTCGCCAGAGATTTCTATGACGACCCCGACCCCATTGGGCGTCTGAACCCTGTCATTGAGTTTGGGTCTCCAGCGCTCCACGGGTTTCCCGGAGAACGTGTGGGGCATTGCGCCCACATGCCTCACGGGCTTGCGAAAGGAAGTGAAGCCGTCGCGGGGCTTTGCCATTTTATATTGCTGCTCTCTAGCTGGCGGCCGTCGACTTGACCGGGAGGCTAAAATAATGAGTATCGAGACCGGAAGTTATTTTTTGGGTGGCTAATTAGAAGCGCCTCACCGATTCTCATGCTCTTTGTCGAATGAACAGAAATCGGGTTCCGGGGCTGGATATTGATATCATCGCCCGATTGTGCCGAAAAGTCAATGAGTGGTTCCACTTGAAACGTGGAAGCACCCGTCCCGGCAGCAGTGCTTCAGCACTCTTCCCTCGAAAATAGTCCCGTTTTTTCAACATCCGCAATGCTTGGCGGCCCTGGGGAGTGATACGCGTTTGCGTTCAAAAATGTACCAGGGAACGCTTTTGAAAAGCGTGGGGATCTGCGCCCCCCACACCCCCACGCCGCTCATTTGGGCTCCCGAATCGGCAATCCGCCCATGCCGCGCGAGCATTGGAGGCATGGAGTTTTCCGCTTCGTCTCAAGCGTGCCGGTGTTCCCCCTTTGCCTTTCCGCCTGCGGGCGCCTGCGCGTAGAGCAGCGTATAGAGCAGGATCTGGCACGCGGCCAGGACCAGGCAGGTCGCCAGGAAGAGGTAGAAGTACCCCAGATGCTGAGCGATGGCCCCCAGTATGGAAACGGAAAGGGCCATTGCGATGTCCCCTGCCGCGATCATAATTCCCAGAGACGTCCCGCGGTTTTCGACCTCGATCCGCTGCACGACCAGGATGACGAAAGCGGGGAATGCGACCCCCAGCCCCGCCCCGTACGACAGACCCGTAACGACGAGTACGACCGGGGAGAGGGGCAAAAGCAGGACCAGCATGCCGGAGAGCATGGCCGCAAAGGCATATACGCAGGCCTTTTCCAGGCCAAGCCCCTCTATGATCCTTTGCACGAAGAACCGGGAGATTACCACGGACACGGCGAATGCGATCAGAAAGAACGAGTAAAAAGCGATGCCGCTCCGAATGGCCGCAAGGGGCACGAAGGTAAACGCCGCACCGTAGGCGAACATGGCGCCGAACTGGCCCAGGGCAGTGGCCAGGACCGCCTTTTCCTTCAGCACCGCCATGAAAGGGGCGTGTCCATTCCTGCTGACCGGCACTGCGGAAGATCGGACCCGGAATCTCATGACGCAGAATGCCACGGCAAGCAATGCCGCGGCCGCCAGGGCAACCGCGGTGAATCCGAAGCTGTCGAAGCCGACCTGTGCGAGGCTCATACTCGATCCCAGGCCGATCATGGTAATGAGCGTATACATGGCGATCGCATTGGAATTGGTTTTTCCGGTTCCGATGCTGCTCGCGAAGGTCACTGCCCCGGTGCCGTAGAGAGCCAGGGCTACTCCATAAAGCACTCGCAGGCCGACATAGGAGAGCATGCCCTCCATCCAGGGCAAACCGACGATGGACAAAAAAAGCAGCACCTCGCCCAGCAGGAGGACCGGCCTGCTCCCGCGCGTATCGACCTGGATGCCGATCCACGGGCGCAGCAGAAGAGCGGCCACGGCGGTCGCTCCCATGATCACGCCGATTTGCGTTTCCACAAAACCTTTGCCGGCCAGGTAAACGGGCAAAATCGGCATGACGAGATTCGTGCTGAACGTAGTATTGAAATGGCAGACGGCAATATTTTGAAACTGTCTGTTCTTGAAGACACCGAGCAAATCCGACATGCATTACCTTCACATCACTGCCGCAGGTGGGAAGCCGCCCATGGCCTGTGCGCCGGTTAAGGCCGCATTCCCCCTTGGAAGACACTCCGCGCCTGCAATTCCCCGCAATAGAGCTCCCCGCCGGCATTCTTGGATATCATTCCGCCATTCCGGCAGGGGGCCATCGATTTGTCAAACCGCCCCCACGCGATTCAGACAGAAAAAAAGACCACAGAGATGCCCCCGTGGTCACACGTGTACTTATATCACTGCAGCTCTTGGCTTAGTATGTATTTTTCAGGCGGCGCATCGACGGGAGATGACGGCATGACGGTGGATGGCCGACTCCGTCGCCGTATTCTCCATATTAAAAATGATACCCCACGACCGTACCTACCGTCGAGGATAACCCCGCTTCGGTAATGGGACTCCTGTCGGCGTCGTTCATCAACTGCTTGATGCTGGCGTCCGCCGCGACAAACCAGTGCCGATCCAGCAGGTACATGGCATTCAGACCGGCCGTCACGTCCTTTATGCCCGAGTCCGCGTCGAAGGCGGGGAAGCCCGAGCGGGAGGACTGCAGCGGAGTCACTCCGAAAAATGTGTCCATGTAAGAATTGCTCGCCCAGGTAGTCCGGACGCCGGGGGATAGAATAATATTGTTGGCCAGATGAAAGGGTGCCGCCATGCCCAGATCGATCAGGACTCCATCGTTTTGACTGCCCATGTATTTCGTAAGGGAACCGCGAAATGTGACCGGCCCCAGGATGTAGGAACCGAAGAGGCGGGCTCCCACGGCGGCGTCGATATCACCGAGGCCCTTCAGTCTGTCGTCCGAACCGAAAAGGTCCGTGCCGAAAAAACTGTTCCCCTTTTCATCGCGTCCGGGATGATACGTAAGCCCGGCGCCCAGCACATAATCCCGATCGCGAAGGACATTCACGTTGAGACCGCCAATTCCCAGGGACACGGTATCCCGCCAGGACACGTGGAGATAAGGCACGGGGGATACGGAATAATTGGAGCTTCCCTCATACCTGGGGCCGACGCGCAGCCCGCCCCCGAGCTTCACATCCCATTCATTTTTTTCCGAGCCGGCCTGGCCTATCTCCTGGTCGCCGTATGAATTGTTCATATCGGCCGCCGGGCAGGCACCCGCAAAAAAAGCCGTGATGGACAAGAGTAGAATGAAGCCTTTGAGTAAATCCCGCTTGAACGTGAAAATCCCGCATCGAAAGTTGAGCATTGTTTTCGGCCCCGATGTCATCCAAAACGCCACGGGAGGCAACCCCGACCGCCTCCCCTTCCGTTCGACACTTGCCTGCGCCTTTCAATAGAGGATATCGAGTCTGTCTGCAAGCCGTTTTCACCAGGGGCAAGTCCGCTTGCCTCCCATTTGCTCCCATCCCAGGTAACAAAAAAGGCGGGTTTCCCCGGGGACGGCACGCTATCGCCCGGGCAAACCCGCCATGCGACTGCAGCCACGGAGCCCCATCCTCGCGATGGTTACGGAACTCCATGGCTGCGCAATTGCGGGGCCGAAAAGCCTCCGCCTTTCAGGTTGACACGCCGAAATTTCACGGAGCGAGGTTGTTGGTACTGATACAGCCCGCGCCCGTCAGCTGGAGGTTCGTGCCATTATCCGTCAGGGTGTTGTTGAAGATTCTGGCAGGGCACGTGACGGTCATGCCGGTTCCACTCGCGCGCGCGACATTGTTTGAAACCGTGGAACCATCCCGCGCCCAAATGCACTGATTCTCAGTTCCGTAACATGCGTTTCCGGTAACGATGGACTCCGTTCCGACGTATATCCCGAAGGTATTGTCGAGCAACGTATTACCGCTCACGATGCTGCCGATTCCATCCATCCCGATCGCCGCATGGTTGTTGCGAAACACGCAGTTTCTCACCACCCCCCCGCCTTCGACCACGCTTATGCCCTGATCCGTAATGTTGAGAAAGTGCACGCGCTCGATGGTGGGAAAGGAAGAACAATCAATCCCGGTCTCAAAGTTCTTGATAGTTCCATTTTTTACGGTGAGACCCGAACCGGTGGTGTTTCGGATTGCAGTCCCGACGGACCCCTTTCCGGTGATCGTCCATCCGCCAAGATCGATCGAAACACCGTCTCCGACATTCACGATCAGACAATTTCCCGTGGTGCTGGTGGCTGGTACTGTAATGTTCCTTCCAAGTATGTACGAGCCTCGTGTCGTGATGGTCCTGCACGCGGTGATGATCGTCGGCGCCGCGGCGGCTTCCGACACAAAGGCGATTAAACCGAAGAAAATCAATACCGCCACGATGAAGTGGTTTCTTGCCTTCATGGCTCATTCTCCCTTTCTTCCACGGTGTGCCGTTCACCTGTTTCAGACTGTCTGTTTCCGGGTCCCGGGCATGATTGAGACCCCGGCATGACACCCTGTTCGCCGGCTATCCAGAGCCTCACGGGGCAACGTTATTTGTACTGAGACAGCCTTCACCGTTCAACACCAGGTTCGTGCCGTTGTTTGTCAGGGCGTTATCGAAAACATTCGAGGGGCAGGTGACGGACATGCCGGTTCCATTTTCAATTGCCGTGTTGTTCGAAACGGTCGAACCGGCGCCTGCCGAAATGCCGACGCCACCGTGGTAATAAACCGAGTTGCCACTGATGGTGCAACCACCGGATGGCACCATTATCCCGTCGGAGCTGTAGAAAGCCAAATTGCCGCTCACGATGCTGCCTTCTCCATCGAACATTTTTACGGCCGTGCCACTCTTGTAGAAGTAGCAGTCTTTAACCGTCGAGCCCCTGCCCACATTTACGGCCCACAACACGATATCAAAGAAGTGCACGCCTTCGACGGTGATATTGTCGTACACTACGTCGATCCCGTGCCTGAACTTCCTGATTGTTCCGTTTTTTACGATGAGATTTCCATAGGCGTCCCCATTGGTTATAACCGCCGTCCCGATGGACCCCTTGCCGGTGATCGTGAAACCGTTAAGGTCGATGGTGATATCGTCGGCGGCGGTAATAATGCAATTCCCCGTGCTGCTCGTGGCAGTCAGGTTCGTTGAGAGAATATATGAACCTCCGGCCGTGATGGTCTTGCACGAAGAAATAACCGCCGGCGCCGCGGCGGCTTCCGACACAAAGGCGATTAAACCGAAGAAAATCAATACCGCCACGATGAAGTGGTTTCTTGCCTTCATGGCTCATTCTCCTTTTCTTCCACGTGTGCCGTTCACCTGCTTCAGACTGGCGTTTTTTGAGCGCTAAAACGGTACGTCGAAAACCCTCCTCATCAAGAGTTCCTCGAATCGCTTCCCCGCAATGAACAGACCCGAAAAGGCGCTGCAGCGCAAGCAAGCGCCACCGTTTCGCATGCTGTGGACAGGGGGAAGATCACTGCCTGCCGCTTCGGGCGGCTTTTGCGTTCTTTCCTTTTCTGTCGGTCCCCAAGAGATGGCTCCGACCATCCGCTATAAAACCGACGGGGTGGCTTGAATTGAGTGAAGAGCGTATAGGAAAAGTGCCTGGCGGTTTAGCGTGCGCCAGCAGGATAAAATACACCTATATATATTTTATCATGTCAATATTAAAAATGTCAAGCAAACAATTTGTCGGGAACTCGAAAATCCGCGAAACGCAAGAACCCAGCCCTGCAGCCACAAACGGCGCCGTCGTTTCATACGCATTTGCGTCCAAGAATGTACCAAAAACCCTTTTGAAACGCGGGGAACTGCGCCACACACACACGCCGCTACGCGGCTCCTTTTGGCGCTACGGCAGCGCGCTCGGGCATGTGGCGATACTTGCGGGGTGCGGGGGAATCATTCACCCGCTCTTTGGTGTCCTCAGAGGTATCAACTCGAACGGAGATTGGGAAGATTGTTTCGTCGGGACGTTTATTCCGGCTCATCCCTGGGCTGCTTCTCGGGGAGAGTGACAATGAACGTTGCCCCACGGCCCGGACTGCTCCTCGCCGTGATTTGGCCTCCATGGCGTTCAACGATTCTCCGGCAGATGGACAGTCCCATGCCGGTCCCCTCATAGACGCCTGCACCGTGAAGGCGCTGGAACAAGGAAAATATACGATCCAGGTATTGTTCATCAAAACCAATGCCGTTATCCTCAATGCATATCTGGTATGCCTTCGTGTCAGGGGAGCCCTCTCCCTCCAGGTTTCCGGCAACGGGATATGCATAGATCTTGATGACCGGTTCTGCTCCGTGAAATCGCAGTGAATTCAAAAGGATGTTCTGAAAGAGCTGGCGCATTTGAATGGGGTCGGCTTCGAGGGTTGGCAGCTCTCCCAGCTCAATGCGTGCTTGAGACTTCTCGGCGAACAACTCGATGTCGCTCATCACCTCCCTCACCAAGCGAGTCAAATCCGTGGCAACGAATAGATTCGAACGGCTGCCCACCCGGGCGAAGTCCAGGAGTCCCCGGATCATCTCCGACATGCGCCTTCCAGCTTTGCATACGCGCTCGAAGTAATCGCGCCCTGTATCATCAAGCACACCCGCATAGTTCTTTTGAATAAGGCCGATGAAAGTCTGGATTTTCCGAAGCGGCTCCTGCATATCATGGGAAGCAATGAACGCAAAATCCTGGAGTGCCTGGTTGCTGCGCTCAAGCTTTTCGGCATAGCCTTTAAGCTCTTTTTCCCCGCGCTCGCGGTTGGCGATTTCCTGCTTAAGGACCTCGTAGGCCGCACTCAGTTCGGACGTGCGTTCCTGCACATAGCGCTCCAACTGGTCATGGGAATTTTGCAGCACCTGCTCCGCCTTCTTTTGCGGAGTGATATCACTCATACTGGTCCTGCACAGTCCGTCGTCGTCCCCTTTGTTGTGGATGCTCTCAAGCCTTGCATAGAATTGCTCGCCGCCTTTCGGGACCACCCCGATTTCGGCAATCTGCCGCTCATGGCCGGCAAAGACCGCGTTGAGGTGCGAGAGAAACACCTTTTTGTCAGGCTCGCAGACAAAATTAAGAAAATACCCGCTTACCAGACGCCCTCTTTCCATACCGAGTTGCTTGGCGGCAGTCAGGTTCAGATCGACGATTTGGCCGGATATGTTCAGACTGAGGTAGCCGATGGGAGCAAAGTCGTAGAGATCGGCATAGCGTGAACGGGAGGTTTCGAGGGCGTATTGTGCCCGAAGGAGTTGGTCGTTTTGCATTTCGAGTTCTATCTGATGCACCCAGAGTTCATGAATGAGGGCGTTTGCATTTTCCATCCTCATGTCAAGCTGTCTGTCGGGCTCGGACTTCAGGATTTCCTCGGCCTGCTTTCTGAGGTCTTCGTTGCCTTCCCCGTTTTTCTCGTTTTTCATGTGGAAGCCTTTTTGCCCGAAAGGGTACTCTGCATCCCGCATGGAGCCGCAATCCCCGTTCAGCGGTTCGAACTCTTCAGTTTTCTCAGCTCTTCTCTCATCTCGGATTGAACTGTAACATCTTCGACGGACAGGAGTATCATGCCCGGACGATCACCCTCACCCGGGATCAGGTTGGCATTGAGGGACATTTTCTTGAAGCCGATTCCCGGAAAATCGTGTTCTACCTCAAAATCACCAACAGAGCTGTTATTGGGAACGATTCGCTCCAGAAGCTCCCGAAGCTTTCCGATATTCCATTGCTCGTTTCCAAGATCGTAGATGCGCCTGTTTTCGCTTTCGGCGGGCGTGGTCCTGAATACGCGGCAAAATTGCTCATTCACAGATAAAACATTAAGATCCGTATCCAGAACAAGCAAGGGAACCCGCACGGCTTCCACCACTCGTTCGGCGAAGTTTTTGGCCGCACGCAACTGTTCCCCCGCCAGCTTGCGTTCTGTTACGTCAATGAAGGTTATCACGACTCCATCAATTATATTTTCCTTCGTCCGGTATGGCAGGATACGCATCAAGAACCATCTGCCGTCTTCCGCCTTCACTTCGATTTCCTTTGCCTGAAGGGTATCCAGGACCGTCTGCGCGTCCTTATAGAGGTCCGGGTAGGATATTTTGGCGGTCAAATCCCGGATGGGTCTTCCTACGTCGGCGGGAATGAGGCTGAAGATTTTCGTCATGGTCGGAGTGAAACGCTTGATCCCGAGATGGGTGTTCAGGAAAATGGTCCCGATTTCCGTACTTGCCAGTAGATTATTGATGTCGTTGTTCAGATCGGTCATCTCATCTATCTTGGCCTGAAGCTCGGAGTTGACGGTAACCAGCTCCTCGTTGGTCGACTGGAGTTCCTCCTTGGCGGTCTCCATCTCTTCGTTCATGGACTGCAGTTCCTCGTTCATGGACTGCAGTTCCTCATTGGCCGACTTGAGTTCTTCGTTGACCGCCTCATGTCCCTCGATCGTAGCATGGAGGTTCTCGCGGGTAGCCTGAAGCTCCCGTTCCATCTCCAGGAAGGACGCATCGGTCTCCTCGCCGGACTTTTTCGCGTAGTGCTTCTCGGAGTAAGGTCTGTCGGTGAACACCAATAGGACGAACTTCCTGGTATCCGAAGGCATACACAGGGGGCGAACGGTGACATCAACCGCTCTCCCGCGTGCTTCCCGTTTCAGCCGTAAGCCGCGGAGAACGCACGATTCCCCTTCGAGGAGCGCCCTGTTGACCGCAGACGGCAGCCGATTGCAGAGCGGCGCGGGGATGATCTTGAATATATTGGAAGTCGGTTCTCCCTTGGGATAGAGAAGATATCTTTCCGTCGGGCCCTGGGAGTAGACCACTTCCAGTCTATCGTTAATGAGGACGCTAACCGGTGCATACTCGTCCAGGACGATCTTTTCGACAAACGCCTTTACGGTTGTCGCTTCCCGATGACGCTCTCCCGCGTTTGCCCGGCCGGCGCGCACGGGCAAGTTGGCCGGCGGCAGCATGGACGCAGCCTGGCGGGTGAGAACCTTCTTGGCCTTATAGACTTTTGCCTTGGCATCCAGGGTTGAGAAAAGGTCGGAAAACTCGCCGATCGATTCCGATATCCCGAGGAAGAGATACCCTGTCTCGTTCAGTGTAAAATGGAAGAGGTCCATGATCTTCTTTTGCAGAGGCGCATCCATGTAGATGAGCAAATTTCTGCAACTGACCAGGTCCAGCCTGGAGAACGGAGGATCTGCCACAACGTCTTGGACCGCAAACACGATCGAATCGCGAACGGTCTTCTTGAGTCCATATACCCCGTTCTTCCGAACGAAGAAGCGTTCGAGGCGCTCCTGCGAAACCTCGGAGATGATGGTTTCGGGATATTCGGCGATCCGTGCGCGCTGGATGGCTTCGGGATCCACGTCGGTTGCAAATACTTGAAGCGGAATATGACTGTTGAGCTTGTCCATCGCTTCCAGAAAGAGCATCGAAATCGAGATGGCTTCCTCTCCAGTGGCGCATCCGGGTACCCAGACGCGCATCTGCGAGCCATCCCGATGATTTGCCAGGATCTGGGGAATCGCCTTGGCGGCCAAAACGTCGAACGCTGAAGGGTCCCTGAAAAAACTCGTCACCAGAATCAACAGATCTCTAAAAAGCCTGTATATTTCGGCATTGTTCTCCTGGAGATAACGCAGGTAATCCGCCGCATGTTCGATCTTGTGGACGGCCATGCGGCGCCTGATTCTACGATGAATGGTGTTGTGCTTGTATCCGGTGAAATCCCTGCCCGTGACCGACCGAATGAGCATCAGAATCTTCTGCACATAACCGGCGAATTGCTTTTCCTCGGTCTGGAGTCTTGCCGGAGGTCTGAGATAGGGTTGCTGCACGTAACTCAGCAACTCCTGAGGGATTCTTTCAACGGGCAGGATGTGGTCGGCAAAGCCGGCCTCTATGGCGCTCCGTGGCATTCCGTCATATTTTGCACTCGCCGGGTCCTGGACAATGGTCATCCCGCCCGATTCCTTGATTGCCTTGAGCCCCAGGGTGCCATCGCTACCGGTTCCGGAAAGAATGACGCAAAGGGCTCTCTCACCCTGGTCCAGGGCAAGGGAGCGCAGGAAGTAATCGATGGGAAGGCTGATCCCTCGTGACTTGACATGGTTTGTCATCTGCAAGACCCCGTTGAAGATGCCCATGTCCTTGCCGGCAGGATTCAGGTGAACGCGGTTTGGTTCGACCCTCATTTCGTCTTCCGCATCCAGGACCTCCATTTGTGTGTGCTTTCGCAGGATTGCCCCCAACATGCTCTTTCCGTTAGGGCTCAAATGCTGAATGACCACAAAAGCCATGCCCGAGTCAGGCGGCATATGATCGAAAAAGTTCTGAAGAGCTTCGAGCCCGCCGGCAGAAGCCCCAAGGGTAACGATAGGGAAGGAATTCTCTGCAGCCTCGTTTCCGGTTGGTGCTGGTGTGTGCGGCTTTCCTGCTTTCATCTTCTTTTCCTTCACCAACATGCACAGAAAGTCATGCCTGGAAGAACGGCCTTGGGGGAAACCCCTTGTTGGGACGGGCTTGGATTTCTGGTGTGTGCAAATTCACAGTTTCACTTTAATGATATCACAGTCCATTCCGAAGCATGAATTACAATTGATCGTTTTCAGCGGACAGCCTCCTTTCCTCTGCGGAAATCAAATTGCCAATACGCTATCGTGCGGCGATCCCAGACGGAGTACGAGGCCGCTATCGCAAAGGTTTCATTCGAGGCGGACAAGGCGTTCAAGTCGCTGGAACGTATGTACGGCAGGCCCGGTGAAGAAGGTTCGATTGAATGGCCCAAGGAACAAGTTGACCGGATTGCGGCGAATCTGGCCAAGGGCAAAGAGAATGTGGCGCTCAGCGATCTTCAGAAGGTCCAGAACCAGATTCGTGATGCACAGTTCGAGAACTCCCTTGCTGAAGGGGCCGTTTACGACATGTGGGACGAGGAAAGACATGCCGTAGACGTTCAGGCCCTTCTGGAACAACAGGTACTTGAAGGCAAGAGAAGTATCCCGCGATTCCGACAATACTTTTGTAGCGGTAGACCACGGGACCAACAATCCGACAACATTCGGCCTTTTCGGGCATGACGGGAAGCCTCCAGTATATCTGGTCAGAGAGTATTACTACGATTCGACGGTTACCGGGCGACAGAAAACGGACAGTCAATACGGGGCCGATTTCGAGGTATTTGTCAAAGACGTTCCTCCAGGGCCTATCTATGTTGACCCTTCGGCCCTGAGCTTCATTGCCGAGCTGCGGCACCGGGGGCTGTCAACACGGGTCAAAGACGCAAAAAACGATGTCATTCCCGGCATCCGGTTTGTGGGGTCGCTCCTTACGAGCGGCCTTTTCTTTGTGGACAAGGGCTCATTGACGTGCCGGAATTTATGACGAAGAGGCTCGCCGCTCATGTAACCGTCATGCGCAAGGAGGCGCTTGAAAAGGGAGGCCATGTTGACTTCCTTTTCCCAGGCATTCAGCAGAACGCGGTTCGACTCGTGTTGAAGCGTGCCTGTTACGCCGCCAGGCTTCGCGCACGAAGTCCACATGATCTGCGGCACACGTATGCGACCTTGCTCCTGATGACGCATTTCAGTCCGGTGTATGTCCAGAAGCAGCTTGGCCATCACTCAATCACGATGACCTGCGATGTGTACGGGCATTGGATTCCGGGTGAAGGGAAGAAAAACCTTGAGGAGACCTTGGCGGGACAGCTTGTGTCCCGCAGTCCCGCCCTTGACCTTGTTGAATAAAAAATCCCGCTTGTAGCTACAAGCGAGACACAAAGCGAGACAATTTCCTGATGTAGTGGTATTTCATTTACAATTTAAACTACTTATGCCGAAGGCCGGACTCGAACCGGCCCTCTTTAGGCTAGATAAGCATTTGCGGGTTGATTGGACCCAAAGCGGACCAAACCTCGGAAAGATTAATGCCGGAGATCGCAGCGGTAATTGAACCCGAGACAATGCAGACCAGATTCGCGATTTTGAAGCAATGGAACTGACGTGCAGCTATACCACACGGGAAGTCGGGGAGTCGAACTCCGTAGGAGAGAAACCAAGAGCCATTTTACAGACGCATGAAACACCGGTTCAACACTGAGAGCGCTGGATTCGAACCGGGGAACTTCTTTACGCAGTAAGGATTTGCAGGGGGCAGGGACAACAAAGGGTACACCGTGCCTCCTGCAACTGCCAGACTGGCAGAGAGAGACTCCATGGTTGGGGGAGCTGAACGCTTTGTCATTTTTACCGAGTAAGGGTTCGCAGCCCAAGGGGCAACCGAGGGACACTGGTAAGATTGTTCTTGAAAGACAATTTCCATCTGGTTAGCTTCTAAGAAATCCTAGAGGGAGCATGCCTGTGACTTCCGAGATTATTTTTGTCGTTGAAGAGTCGGTAGAAGGTGGATGTGAGGCAAGGGCGCTCGATCAGTCTATTTTTACGGAGGCGGACACCCTTGAGGGTATCAAATCAATGGTGAGAGATGCCGTTCACTGTCATTTCGATGAGAAAAACAGGCCTAAGCTTATCCGGCTGCATTTCGTCAAAGACGTGGTCATAGCGGCGTGAGAATCCCCAAGGAAGTGAACGGAGAAGAGCTTGTCAGGCTCCTGGGGAAGTTCTGCTACAAGCCAACCAGATAAACCGGAAGTCATGCTCGCCTGACATGCATTTCAGAGAAGGGCGAGCACCACGTTGACCTGCCCCGAACTCTTGTGCCACGTTCAAAGTTAGAGTTCGATTCACTTGAACCGGGCTCAGGCAGGAATCTCCCGGTTCGGATCAGAAACGACTGCCGCAAGATTATTTCCTGCGTATGGCCTCCGGGATGAGATCCACGGCCTTTTTCAGAAGAACGGTCGCTTCCGACTCCAGCCCCATCTCCCGTAAACAATAGGCGCTTTCAATATACGGCAATTCGTACTCCGGAAAAATTGCGGCTGCAGCTTCGAAGTTTTCCAAAGCGCCCATTTGCATGCCGTTTGACAGGCATGCCTTTCCCAGCTGGATATAGGATTCCAGCGAATGAGGATTTCTCTCGAGCGCTTTCTTAAGGGTGTCAATCGGGTTGCCGGAGACGGCAGCACCCAAAAGGTAGGGCTTGTACTGCAAGGGCTCCAGTCCGGCAGCTTCCTCGAACCGGTTCCGGGCTTTCTCATATTCTCCACCGCTGGATGCCAGTTCTCCGGCTTGCAGGAGAAGTTCGTAGCGTGTCCTGCTCAAAAGCAGATGCCTACCGGTCTGTATGGCCCCCGCGCAGCCGCATAATTCGGCAAAAAGATCAGCCGCCCCACCAATGGGCGGAATTCCACCTCCACAAGCGCCGGCGATCAGGCCGCGGTAAAACTCCGTCTTGCTTTTCCCGTGCTGGATCGCGTTGCGGTACCGAAGCACGTATTCTCTTGCGGAGATGGATACACGGGCTCTCACGGACGCGTTTGAAACCAGGTAATCGAGCGTGGCGATAAGGTCGTCGGGAGTGTCGAAAAGAAATCCTGTCTCGCCGTGCCGTATGCAAAGAGGATAAGGGCCGACTGCCTGCGCAACGGGGACTGCCCCATGTGCCGCGTATTCCACCGCTTTGATGTCGGATCTCGATCGATTGAACGGGGTGTCTTCCAAAGGCGCCAAACCGATATCCAGGTGCGAGACAAAACGATAGTAGTCGTTGATCGAGCCGACGGGAAACCGCCTCTTCCGGCTGTCAGGCAGATTTTCGAAAAGTCTCCATATCTTATCGTTGCACATCAGGCACAGATCAACGTCGTCCCTGGCCATTATCCACCGCATGAGGCGATCGGAGATATTCGCGATATCCCGGTAATGCCCGGTTGACCCTCCCCATCCCACCAGGGTCTTCCCCTCCGTTGTCTTCGGCTTTTCAAGAGGGCCAAGCAGCATCTGATTTGGAAAAACGCGAGTTCCGGAATTCAGATAACCGTATTTGTTCTGCAGCATGGGCGTGCAGAACTGCAGTGCATCGCAATAATGAGCAAGTCTTTTCAATAGCAGCAAATTTTTGGACTGCTGGTAAAAAGCACTTGCCTCACTGGATTCGGGAATGGCCTCGATATCGTCGGCCAGTTCGAATATTGTCGGCTTCCCCCTGCGCTTTCTGTCCCGGACGACCGGGAGCAGGTCGGCGTCGCAAATGTTGTTCAAGACCAGGATGTCGGCATCCTGCATTACCCGGTGACGATAGCGGTGCAACGAAACGAGATTGACCACATAAATTCCGTCCCAGTACGCCATGCCGACGCCGGGGACAAACGTCCGGTAGTAGAAATCACCGGCTTCCTCATCCAGCGAATAATCTATCTGAGCGATCAGCAACGGTAAGTCCTTTGGGTTATCCGGCATGGCCTTAACCTGCTTTGGGTTTGGAAAAATACTTGCAGTGCTCATTTTTTTCGAATCGCCGCACGATCATGCCGCGGCAGACTTTTGTCCAACGGGATACAGAGACAGAACAGGCTCAATCACAGCAGCCGCAGGACATAAAAATCGGGGGCCGCACAGGCCGCCCGGTTCTCTTATGTCCTCTTTTGACGCCCGCAGCCTCGCATTTTCCGCCTTCCCTTCCCTGTATATTGCGGCTCCCTAGGGCTTATATTGCCGCATTATACACAGTTTTGAACTTTCTTATCAAACCTTGCGAAATTGAAAGGCGGGAGGGAGCAATACTCGAAGGTTTGGCGGCCTTATCGACAGAGGGTAGAGATGACGTGCGGGACCTCCCATTTATCTGGCCGGATTCACGGGGAAAAGGATGCCTGGCACGCTCTGCAATGGTATTTATCTTAAAATTACAGCAACTTGCCAGTTGCGGAGCGGATTGCCGCAAGGTAGTGCCGGTTTGATTCCAACCGAGTGTTAATCAATACGTAAATAAACTGTTAAGTTCTATAAAGAATTTGCCGATAGGAGCAGTGAATGGCAGAAATGGCGGGGTTTGACAAGGACGTCAAGAACGAATTCAGGGAGGATATATCGTGGGACTCAAGGTTAACACCAATGTTGAATCGCTTACCGTTCACAACAATCTCGTCGGAACCAACACCAAGGTAGCCGATTCTCTGAGAAAACTCTCATCGGGTCTTCGCATCGTTTCTGCCAAGGACGATGCCGCCGGTTATGCGGTTGCAAACTCCTTCAAGGCGAAGATTGCCTCGATGCGGGTGGCTTCGCAGAACGCCAGTGAGGCTCAGTCGATGCTCCAGGTAGCCGACGGAGCCTATTCGAAGATTCACGACATCCTGGTCAGAATGAAGTCCCTTGCGACCCAGGCGGCATCGGATCAGTCGTGCGATAACTTGCTGACCATGCATAATGAGTTCAACCTCATGAGGGAAGAAATCGACCGGATCGCCAACTCAACCAAGTACGGCTCAACCACCCTTGTTGACGGAAGCGGCACCTCCACATCCGGGATTACATTCCAGGTGGGGGCGAACACCACGGCTTCGGACCGGATCAGCGTTAAATTCAACGGGGCCTCAGCAGCCTGTCTATCTTTGCTCGGTGCCGGGATCAGCACGGCGGATTATGCCCGGACGGCAATGGATAAGATAGACACTGCCCTGACATCGATAAATTCGTTCATGGGCGAGATCGGCGCTTACCAGAACCGGCTCCAGTACACGATTGAAAACCTCGCGATCAGTATCGAGAATTTCACGTCGTCCGAATCGACGATTCGCGACGTGGATATGGCGGACGAAATCAGCTCCTTCACAAAAAACCAGATTCTCCAGCAGTCCGGTATGTCCATGCTGGCGCAGGCGAATTCGGCGCCGCAGCAGGTACTTACGCTTCTCAGGTAAGCCTCCCGGAAAAGCCCAATCCCGGAGATGAAGCCAAAGGCTGCTCAAAAGGCAGCCTTCGCTTTTTTAGCGGCTGTCGTTTCTGATCTGAACCGGGAGACTCCCGCCTGAGCCCGGTTCAAGTGAATCGAACTCTAACTTTGAACGTGGCACAAGAGTTCGGGGCAGGTCAGAGTGGGGGATATGGCTACAAGGCGACAAGAACTCAATTACCTTTAACCGCATCCAGGAGATGCCGACCGGCATCTGGATCGAAGGTGGTACCGGCAACAACTACCCGACGCGCTCGGGCCACGCGAATACATTTCCCAGCATTGGCGAGGCCATTGGCACCGGCGTTACCGAAAGCGCCCTGATGATGATGCAGACGGGTTCCAATGCGAACCGGACTGTCACTCCGGACCGCTTCTAACGACCTGGCTTCGAGACGCAGACCGGGGGCGCCGGCGACATCGTTATCGCCCCCCCCCCCCGGGGTCCTGACCCCGGACAGTAAGCATAGGAAGAAGCATATCCCGGAAACGATTTAGCCCCGGTTTTGATATCCTGAAACCGGGGCTTTTTTGTGAGACCAATTTTTCTGACATGCCCAGAATAGTCTCATAGCAGGAGATACCGCGTTCAGAGGGTGTTGTACTCGTGGTCAACCACGCGCACTTCTTCTTTCAGCGTCCCCAGCCGGATTTGAACCGGCGTCGCCGGCGTGAAAGCCACGCCGAAGACTCACTTCACCTTATAAGATATTGAAATAACAAGATTTGGCATGAGGGAAAATGGTTGAAAACGATGTGATTTGGCATTCAAAACATAACACCCGACTATTTTATCAAAAGTAACTGCCTAATTTTTCCCCCCGATTTTAACCCCTTCCCGAACAACCTTAATTACATTTCTGAAGGTCAGCATAAAAAATCGACTCGATATCCAAAACCGGCAGTCCTCTCGCAAAAGCGGGCCACTTCGTTGATTAATTCTTGGTTTCGTACTTGGCCATCAAGTTATATGAAATACCATGCTCTTCCTGAACGGCAAACAGTGCGCCGATTTAGAGTCCTTTCGGTCCTGGGGATCTTCGACAACTCTCATACCAGTTACCGTCGTCTTGACAGAGGATTTTCCACACTGGTGGGCATTTCTCCAGGGACTCATGAATAGAGCGGATTAAATCTTTACATTCAGGATTTATTCCTGCTACTTTGAACACTTCCTGCCCGGTTCCAAAGTCAAAGCCTTTGAACCATACCTGCTGCTTACGCGTAATCCTGCACGGCCAATACGCAACCATATCGAGCGGATTGTCGGCACACCTATAGATTGTTCCGGCGTTTTAGCCACTTCGTGATAATGGGATGCAAAGGGAAGGGAAAAATCCTTATGACGATTACTCGTAGAGAATTCATCAAGCGCACAGGTCAGGTCTCTGCTGCCGCAATGCTTGGAGGAGTATTCGGATGTGATGAGGACAAGAGAGACGGGAACTCCGGTGGCGCTACAACACATCCTAACATCCTGCTTCTCATGGTGGACCAGCAACAGATGCCTCCCGCAGGTTACGGCAAGGGAGAAGGTATGGTGCAGGGATTGAAAGAGATCCTGGGTTTCCGGGAGCTTTCTCCAAATAATCGATTCACCGAATTTTTCCCCGGATATTTGCGATTGCGCAGAAATGGCGTTGTTCTGAGGACCCACTACACCGCTTCTTCCGCGTGCGTGCCCAGCAGGGCCTGCATCATGACCGGCTCCTATACGACCGGTGTTACTCAGACGGACGGGTTGTTCAAGAGCGCCGAGGATGTACCGTGGCTTGACCCCGATGGCACACCGACGATCGGTGACTGGTTCCGTGCAGTCGGCTACTCCTCGCATTATTTCGGGAAGTGGCATGTGTCCGATCCCCCCTCACCCGGTTCGCTCGAACCCTGGGGCTTTGAAGACTGGGAGAAATCGTATCCGGAGCCTCACGGAGGGGGACCCGGCAACCTGGGGGTATACCGGGATGTCGGCTTTGCGGACACTGTTGTTGAATTTCTAAAGGATAAGGCCCTGGAGAGTTCCGATAAGCCATGGTTTGCCGTGGGATCACTGGTAAATCCTCACGACAACGGGGCTTGGCCCATAAACTGGCAGCTCCCCTCGGTCCCGGCAAATCCCGGTCAACATGGTGTCGTCCCCTGGGAGGATTACCCGCCGCCACCGCCAATCCCAGTTCCTGGCGAACAAAGCCTTGAGGGCGTCCTGCCGGATGGCGACACACTGGTCGTGCCCCTGAACCCGGACGGTTTTCCCCAAAACGTCTGCTCGCTTCCGCGAACCTTCAAGGAAAATCTCGAAACAAAACCGCGTTGCCAGTACGACTACTCTCTCAAATTCGGCCTTTGTTACAAATCTATTCAAGAGTACAATTTCCAACAGCAGGGAGCGGACATCACATCGGCTCTACCCTATCAACTTCAGGGAGAATGGGCCAACGCATGGTCTCTTGGATACAATCAGCGGTACGCATATTGCCAATACCTGGCGGATCTCTGTTGCCGGAAATGTAAAAATGACCCACCTCGGAAACTGAAAAGTGACCCACCTTCCATTATCCTAGCCGACCGGGAGGGTCGGCATGATTGGAAAGGAAGGGTATATGGAAGTCAGAATCCTGAGCAGGCAAGGAAAAG
>JAJFVB010000311.1 GCA_021372055.1 Desulfobacteraceae bacterium
GTCTGAAAGCCTGGTGCCGTCTTGAACGCTCATTACCTGCCGCCCGGTACTACTCGCCGGCTTCCCGATTCAGCAGGTATTTGGCCACAACGGCCTGAAGCGACGTTTCGGAAGGCTTGCCCTGCTCGGCCGCACGAAGAGCTTCGAGATCGGATTTCCACACGACGTCTCCGGGCGCGAGCACGCAAATGCCGCCTTTTTCGTACTTTTTCGTGAGCTTTCCGTCCTTGAAATAGAAAGTATCCTCGCATGTTACCGTCGGAAAAGCGCGCATGGCCGCCGGGATCTCCTCGGGCCTGAACCAGATCTTTATCTCGCGCTCGGCTTCATCGGGCTTGGCTGAAGCATGGATCAGGTTGTCCATCCTGTCGCCGATGATATTGCCAGCATCGTCCTTGAGATAAATCACGGCGCCGAGGGACCGGATGCATCCGGGCTTTTCCTCGCGGGCATTGTTGGGATTGGTCGGACCGCATACGTCCCGGACCTTCTTGACCGCGTTGGGACCCTGGTACACAATGGCGATGACCCGCTGTTTGTGCGGTTCGCCGGGGAAATGCAGGCGGCCGGTGATCATTTCGATAAGCGGCGGATAGAAAGCCTTTCCCTTGTGTTCCGCGTAGTGCTCTTCCGCCAGCATGTCCGTGACGTGAACCACTTTTGTGGCGGCAAATATCAAGCCGGTGTGAAACTCGGAGATCTGCGAAAGAACATAGCCGGTCAGAGAATTTTTCATCGCATCCGGTTTGATGAGCACGAGTGTCTGCAGAGTGTCTTCTTGCATGCAAGCTCCTGATGAGGAAAATGAGACGGTCTCACGGGCCGTCCGGGGCCGCATTTTCCCTGAAGGAGAACCGGCCGCCTTGAACCTTTCATTATGCAGCAAAAATAGCAGAACTTACAAGCGATTAGTCGGAATGCAATATCGCGGGATGCAAAGGGTCACACGCAGGCTTTCCTGCTTTCCCGGTATGCTCTGATTTTCGAGGCCAGCACGGGGAGAAATTCCCGGCAGTCCTCCGCGACGCCGAGGTCGACCTGTTCGAAGACGGGGGATTTCGGGTCGTTGTTGACGGCGATCATCAGTTTTGCGCCCACGACGCCCACCATGTGCTGCTGCTCCCCGGAAACGCCGACCCCGATGTAGACCTCGGGGCTCACCATCTTGCCGCTCTGGCCGATCATGGACTCAAGGGGCGCCCATCCCGCATCGACCGCCGGCCGGGTGCAGGCAAGGCCCGCTCCAAGCTCCCGGCAAAGCTCGCGGACCGCCTCCCAGCCTTCGGCGCTTCCTGCCCCTGCCCCGCCCGAGACGATCACCCGCGCATCTTCCAGCTGTCCGTCCGATACCGGTTCCCGCACGATCTCAAGGGTCCTCACGGTGGGCTCTCCCATCTCGGGCACGGGGACGGCCACGATTTCGCCTTTTCTTTGCGCATCGCGGGCCGGAGTTGCGAAGACCCCTCTTGCGACGGTCGCCATCTGCGGGCGCTTCTCGGGGCAGACAATCGACATGAGGCCGCCGTAAGCGGGGATGAGCTGCTCCAGCCTGTTGTCCCGATCGAGTCGAAGGCCCGTGCAGTGGGCGGCAAGGCCGGTCCTGAGGCGTGCCGCGACCAGCGGCGCGAGTTCCCGTCCCATGAACGTCGATCCCATGAGGATGATCTCCGGCTTCCACTTTTCGGCAAGCATGCAGATGATTTCCGAGTACAGGGCCGGCTGGTAGAGTTCGAGCCTGGGGTCGTCCGCGAGGTAAACCCGGTCCGCTCCGGAGGCGAGGAGATCCCGGACTGCTCCGCCCAAATTGCTCCCGAGAAGCACGGACTCGCAGTTCACCCCCAGTTGCTCGGCAAGCTGCCGAGCCTTCCCGACAAGCTGAAGTGAGACGATTTCCGCCGCGCACTCCGACTGCTCGGCGATCACCCAGACGGGCCCGAAACTGCTCATCGCACAAACTCCTGTATGGCTTGCATGTCGAAAAGGAGAGGAGCTTTTCCCGCGCACGCCCCCCGGCAGGCGACTAGAGAACGCCCGATTCCGCCAGCAGTCCGACCAGCTGATCGGCTTTTTCCTCGATTGTCCCCCGCAGCATCTTCACGTCTCTCCGGTTCCGGACCGTCGACATCTCGGAGACGATTGTCGGCGAACCTTTTGCCCCCAGCGCTTCGGACGGAAGGTCCAGGAACTCGCGTCCCCATTGCTCGATCGTCTTCTTGCGGGACTTGAGGATGCCGGAAAAGCTCAGGGCCCTCGGGCGGTTCAGGTCCCGCGTAATGGTCAGCAGGGCGGGAAGGCGTACTTCCACTCTGCGGTATCCGTTCTGCCAGTCCGCGAGAACCCGCCAGGCCGCGCCTTCCTGCGATTCGAATTTCCGGACCATGGTGACGGCCGGAATCCCGAGGAAAGTCGCGATCTGGGGGCCGACCCACTCGGTTGCGCCGTCGCTGCTTGCCATCCCGCACAGGATGAGGTCGTATTCCCCGGCCTTCACGATTGCCCCGGCGAGCGTATAGGCCGTGGCGAAGGCATCCGCGCCCCCGAAGGCCCTGTCCGAAAGGAGAATCCCCCGGTCCGCTCCAAGCGCCATGCATTCCTTCACAATGGTCTCCGCGGGAGGAGGGCCCATGCTGATTACGGTTACCGATGCGCCCCGGCCCTCCTTCAGCAGAAGAGCCGCTTCGAGCGCATTCTTGTCGAGCGGATTTATCACCAGGGGCACGTCGCAGCGCAGGAGAGTCTTTGTGGCCGGATCGATCCTGATCTTGCATATTTCCTTCGGATCGGGGACGGCCTTCACGCACACGATAACATTCATGGCATGTCTCTGTCTGGAGTCCATGGAGTGGAGGGAACCCGGCGCGAGCAGGAGGCCGCGGCCGGGAATCCCGGTTTTATCCGATCACCCAGCGGGCAACGATGACTTTCATAATGTCGCTCGTTCCGGCTGAAGGTCCAAGGACGAAGGCGTCGCGGATGAAGCGGCTGACGGCGTATTCTTCCATGCAGCCATACCCGCCGTGAATGTCCACGGCCATTTTCGCCGCCCTTTGAGCAGCCTCGGTCGTGAAGTACTTGGCAACGGCGAACTCGTTGCTGCTGCGCTCGCCCTTGTCGTGCAGCGCGGCCGCGCGATAGGCCAGCAAGCGTCCCGCTTCCAGGTCGATCTTCATATCGGCCAGCTTGTTCTGAATGGTCTGCAGGGCGCTGATCGGTTTTCCATAGAGTATCCGCTCATTGGCAAACTTGACCGAGGCCTCCAGGCACGCGGTCTGTAAGCCGATGGCGCACCCCACCATGCCGCCGCGTCCGACGTCGCCTATCGCGGACATGCTGACCCGAAGTCCCTTGCCCTCCTGTCCCAGAAGGGCTGTGGCGGGCACTTTGCACTTCTCCAGGCTGAGTTCGCCCGTATTGCATCCCCTCATGCCGACCTTGTGTTCCTCGTGCGTCGCGCTGAACCCTTCCGCGCCCTTCTCGGCGATGAAGGCGGAAAAGGCCTTGGGATCGTTTTCGTCCTTGGCAAGTATGGTTACGGTGTCGGCGATATGCGCATTGGTGATGAAGCACTTCCGGCCCGTCAGGATATAGTCCGTGCCGTTTTTGAAATACGTGGTCCGGAGCCCCGTCGGGTCGGACCCTCCCGTAGGTTCCGTTACGGCGACCGTTGCAAGCCTCTCGCCCCTGGCCAGTTTGGGAAGGTAGAACTCCTTCTGTTCCTTGCTGCCAAAACGGACGAAGGGGTCGATCCCGAGTGCGAAGACCTGGAGCATCATGCCCGTTGCGACCGAAATCCGGCTGATCTCCTCGAGCGCTATCATCCGGGCCACATAACCAAGCCCCAGTCCGCCGTATTCCTCGGGAATGGTGATGGCAAGCATTTCGGCATCGGCCAGTGCCTGAACCAGCCCCGGAGGAACCTTGCCGGTCTTTTCCATTTCCGGGATGAATGGCGCGACCCGCGTCTCGGCGAATTCACGGGATGCCTTCCTGAACATTTCCTGCTCGTCGGTAAAGGAAAAATCGATCATTGCCACTCCTGTTGCTAGGGGTGAAATGCCTTTTGGGACTTTCCTCGCTGGTCACGGCACGAATGAGATGGAGCTGAATCGGGAGTTTGAGTCTTGCCGTGGAATGTCGGCTTCAAGCTGCAAGCACATGTTTTTCCGCACTTGCCGGTCTTTGATTTATTGCCCGAATATCACACAGCATCGGCAGACCTCAAAGAAAAAACGCAAGGTCCCCGGACGGATTTTTCGCAAACCGGTGCGGTGCCCGAAATCCCCGCGTTTTGTGAAGCCCCGGTCTTGTTTTCCGCTTTATTGAAAAGGGAAAAAATGGGAGTCCGGTTCACCTTTGCTGGCTTTTTTCCTCTCTTATGTCGTATGCTTACCCAGGGAGAACCGGCTTTGCCCGAGACAATGGCGCGCGCGGAGGTCCTCCTTCGTTTGTGGGGCGCCAACCTGACCGAATGCGGAGCGAAAGCGACATGAACGATTCACTCAGACTCTTGAACCGGGACGATTGTGTATTGCTGCTCGTGGACTTACAGAAATCCCTGCTCGATTTTTGCGTCGACGCCGGCCGCTTGCCGATGAATGCCGCGGCGCTCGTGGAAATCGCGCAGATCATGGACATTCCGGTGGTTCTCACGGCCCAGAACGAGGAAAAACTGGGCGGTGTTCTTCCGGAATTGACTGAAAAAACGCCTCACACCAAAGTCCTGCCCAAAGTCGAATTCAACTGTTTCGATAACGAGGTGATTTCCGCCGTCGTCTGGAAGACCGGACGCAAGACGCTGCTGCTTGCGGGCATCGAAGCCCATATCTGCATTTTTCAAACGGGTGCGGGGGCTTTGAGGGAAGGCTACCGGGTTCATGTTGCGGCGGATGCCGTGTCATCGCGCGCGAGCTTCGACGTGCAAACCGGTCTGGCGCGGTTGAGCAGCGCTGGGGCGGTCATCAGCTCCTCGGAAATGATGATCTACGAACTGTTGCGCCGGGCCGGCAACAAGGAATTCCGGAACGCCCTGCCTCGCCTGAAAATGCTGCGCTCGGACTATTAGCGGACAATCGCCCGCGGGAAAACGGCCGCAGCCGTGGCGCCAAAATGAGCCGCGTAGCGGCGTGGGGGTGTAGGGGCGCAGAGCTCCCACGCTCTTCAAAAGCGTATCAGCGCAGCCCCAGGATGAATCTCCTGGTGAAGCGGTTCCTCCTGAGCCAGTGCTTCTCCAGAAGGAGCGGGAAGACTATTCCGGCCGCGACGCTTGTGAGCGCCGCAAGCGGGAATGCCGATTCCGGGATGTGGAGAACGTCGTTGAAGCCTATTCGCAGGGCGCTCGTGAATACCGTATGAAACAGGTATATGCTCATGGAATATACCCCGACGGGGATTACGAAATCCTTGATCCGGGATTGCGAAAGGCTGAGGGCAACGGATAGGAAAATGCACGCCGCCGAACCGCTCAGGCTCAGGAGGAGCATCATCGCCTTGTTGAAAGTCAGGGCCGGATAGGAATGCCTGACGAGGTAGAGGGCGGCAAATGCGAGCGCAGCGAGAAAAAAACCGGTCAGCGCCGCCGGTCTGCTCACGGACGAATCCAGATCGATCCTGCTCAGTCCGAGGACATAGCCGAGCGTGAAGACCGGAAGGTGATGGAAAACCTGCGCGATGCAGAATGCTTCCGTCCATTCGAATGAGTACAGTATCAGCGCGGCCGCGAGCAGGAGATAAGGGTTGTCTTTGCAGACTCGGGACAGGACCGGGAACAGGACGAATATCAGAATGAGCGCGTAGAGAAACCACAGCGGGCTTACATAGCTGCGGATCGGATAGATGAAGGCATAGGCGATGCTTTGCAGGTTTACGGGATACAGTAGCGAGAACTGAATTCCCACGACATACTTCACGACAACGAAGAAGACCGAAGCCGACAGGAAGGGAACGACGAGCCTGTCGAATTTTTTCTTAAGCAGTTCGGAGTAATCCGAGTGCGGCGCCATACCGAACAGGTACCCCGCCAGCACGAAAAAAAGCGGCATGTGAAACGCGTAGATGATGCCGCGCAGTTCCATCCAGTAGTCCGGCACATGTGGCGGCGAGTAATGACCGGCGACCACGAGCGAGATCGCAACGGCCTTGGCGATAAAGATGGAATTGATTTCCTTTTTCATTACCCTTCCCGCCGAACCCGCGAGGCCCCGCCTGCCACGCTGCAAGTGCTGCACGCCACTAACCGCGGCCGATCAGTTGCAAGAATCCTACCGAAAGAGCCGGGATATAGGTGATCAGCAGCACGCCGAACCCAAGTATCAGGAGAAAAGGCACCACGTCGCGGTAGAGCGATGCCATGGGCTTGCCGAGCCGGGACGAGGAAAGAAGCAGGTTCAGCCCGACCGGAGGGAACAGGAATCCGAGTTCCAGATTGGCGAGAAAGATTATGCCCAAGTGGACCGGGTGTACTCCGAAAGCCGTGCCGAGCGGAATTACCAGCGGCGTAAGCACGATTATGGCGGAAAAAATCTCCAGGATGCTTCCCAGCACCAGCAATACGACATTGAGCGTGAGAAGAAAAACGAGAGGGGATTCGATGCGTTCCTTGACCGCCCGGAGCAACTGGTCGGGTATCTGGGCGTCGACGAGATAGCTCGTAAGGCCCATTGCGCAGCTGAGCAGGAGCAGCACGGCTCCCACGAGCGCCGTCGCTTTCATTATGGCGGGCGGCAGATCTCGCACCGGATGCAGATCGCGGTGGATAAAGCATGCGATGACAATCGTGTATGCGCAGGCAAACGCCGCGGTTTCGAGCAGCGAGGCACGTCCGGTCCCGAAGAGCAGCATCATCGCCACCGGGATGGACAGTTCCCACTTGGCCGTCCAGGCCGCGCTGAGAAATTCCCCCGAATTGAACGACTGGCGCGGAATGCCGATTTTGATACTCACCCTGATCCCATAGGCAGCCACCAGGACGAGCAGCAACACCCCGGGGAGCATGCCGGCGAGGAACAGTTGATCCGCCGGGACATTGGCGACGACGCTGTAGAGAATGACCGCCAGGCACGGCGGGAATAGAAGCCCGAGGCTCCCGGCCGCAGTGACCAGCCCCAGCGAAAACCGCTCGGGATAGCCGTCGGCGAGGAGAATGGGGTAAACAAGTCCGCCGAGCGCAATGATGGTAACGCCCGAGCCGCCCGTGAGGGCCGTAAAGACGGCGCATACAGCCGCGACGAGGACCGCCACCCCTCCGGGCATGAACCCGAGCATGGCGCGGAAGAAGTTCACCAGCCTTTGCGGAGCGGCCGTCTCGGCCAGAATGAACCCCGTCGCGGTAAGAAGCGGAATGGCCGGAAGGGTCGGAGATCCCACGAGGCGGTAAATCTCGGCTG
The DNA here is from genome assembly GCA_021372055.1 of Desulfobacteraceae bacterium. Classification (GTDB taxonomy): domain Bacteria; phylum Desulfobacterota; class Syntrophobacteria; order Syntrophobacterales; family Syntrophobacteraceae; genus SbD1. Next base: position 7,383 of record JAJFVB010000311.1, read on the forward strand.
CCACCGCGGAAACCGGCGTACTCTCCCACCAGAAAAGGAGAAGCCCCAATCCGGACATGGCCGCAAAGATGGGTGAGCCGAGCAAGGTGGCCAGAAGCAAAAGGACGGCGAGGGCCCATACGAGGGAACCCGTGGGCGTCAAGGCGCCCAGCGCGAATACTGCGCCGGCAAGGGCCGCCGCGCAGGCGCGTCCGATTGTGCCGGAGGAGGCGCGAAAAATAAAGACGATGGTAATGAGCCCAAGTCCGAGCGGCATGACGCTTTCGCTCACCCAGACCGGCAGGCCGAAGGAAAGCTTTTGCCCCTGCATGCGCTCGGCCAGGACGACGGCAACGCTTGCGTAGGTAAGCACGGAGGTCACGCACGCGGCCGTGGAGCAGGACAAAAATTCGGCAACCCGGCGGGAGCGCCCCTCAGGAAGCAGATTTGCGGTGGAAAGTGTGAGATGCCGGCCCGCAAGGGCGGCCACGAAGCCGCCAATGAAGGCCAGAAAGAAGGTAAGCTGCTGAGTATATGTCGCAGACCCAGGAATGTGGAAGCCGGCCAGGGGGCGTCCCAGAAAATCGACCAGAGGAATTCCCGTCAGCAGCAAAAAGAGGGCGAGCAGGAACCATTCACCGGTCCTGCGGCCCAAAGAGCGGAGCGTCATTTCCCCGTTTTGCCCCCCGCCTGGCGGCACTTATCCCGCAGCTTCAGGGCCGTGTCCATGGTCTCGGCGGGCAGATAGGCTCCGCGCACCTGCGGGAGGACTCCCGCGATCAGCTTGCGCCACTCCTCCAGCACCTGTCCCTCCACATGAACGATCTTCACCCCGTTCTTTTGCAGGACTTCCAGATCCTTGCTCTCCGACTGGCGGGAGAAGTCGCGAAGCCGGTTGCATGCCTTGAGGGCCGATTCCTTGACGAGCGGGCGCAGGTCCGCCGGAAGCTTTTCCCAGGTTGCCTTGGAGATCACGATGCCGCCAAGCAGCATGGCCCATTTGAGATCGGTCATATAGGGCACCTGCTTGTACCACTGCAGGAGCAGGGCCCCCTGGAGATTCGAGCTGACCGCGGTGACAAGCCCCGTCTGCAGCGCCGTCGAAATCTCGGTGGAAGGCAGGGGAACCGGATTGAAGCCCGCCCTTTTCCAGAGTTCGGTATACTGGTCGTCTCCGGCCCAGACGAAGACCTTCATCTTTTTCATGTCCTCGGGGGTCTTGACCGGCGTCTTGGTGAAAAAGTGCGTCCATCCGCCTTCCGACCAGCCCAGGAGCATGAACCCCTTTGCTTCCATCTGCTTTTCGAGCTGGCTGCTCATCTGGTTCGACACGCAATCGAGCTCGGCGGTGTCGGCATAGGCCAGCGGCACTTCCAGCGCAAGCATTCCGCGGTCGATCGCACTGAGGCCCGCCAGTGTCAGCAGACCCGCATCCAGCGTTCCCAGCCGCATTTTCCGAACCAGGTCCAGATCGTCTCCGGCAACGCCGCCGGGGTACAGGCGGAAGGCAATCCTACCCTTCGATCCCTTCTGCCATTCGTCGCCCATTTCCTGCAGGATGCGGTGCCATTCCGAGCCTTGCGGGGCAAGTGTCGCGACCTTGATAGTCAGGGCATTCGGAGCGCCCCATGCCGTCAGCGACGGCATGAAAATCAGCAGGAACGCGAATGCGATGAGCGTGCGAGCTTTGTTTGCGGGTCCGTTCAACCCCATAATGCCTCCTTGCCTATTCCAAAAAAAGCCTGTCCATGCGGGAGAGTAGCCAGCGCGCGCGTTTTTGCGCGATCACGTTTGCGAGGCGCTCTTCCGGAACGGAATCTGGATTGATCTGAAGCGCCTGTTCCAAAAGTTTCTGGAATTCCGCCTTGTCCTGATTCGAGACGTCCACGGTCTCGGCAAAGGCGACAAGGGGAGCCGCGCGCGAGTTGCGCGACAGCTGCATGGCGCGCTCGAGGCTTTTCCTCGCCCGTTCGGTCGACCCGCCCGCGGCGGCCGGAAGAGCCCCCTCATAGGATATCAGGAAATCGTGAATGGCGCCCCTGTTGAATCCCTCGTCCAGTTCCAGGGCGCGGTGGATGAAGGCTGCCACAAGGGGAAGATCCGCGCTGAGAGATGCGTCCGTCTTGTTGAGCGATATTGCGGCGGCCAGGGCCATCGCCGTCCAATAGAGCTGCGGGACGTCTTCCTTCTTGAACGCGGCAAGCGTCGAGGAAGGATCCGTTCGCACTCCGGCGGTGAAACCGGGCTGCCTAACCTCGAGACCTCGCATTCCATAGCCGAGCGCCCGCACGTGCAATCTGCCCGCGCGTTCGCGCAGAGCAATGGCGCGCGCAAGATCCGCGTCTTCGGCAAAGTCGGCCTCGGTCTGGACGAATGCGTAAGCATACTGCACAAACCCGCTCGACGCCGCCAGAAGCAGGTTGCGGTTTTGTGGAGACTGCTCCAGCAGTCCCTCTATGGTCTTGAGGCCGAAGGGCAACGCCGCTCCGACCAGATCGGGATCGTCATCCTTTGCATAGACGGAGCTGCCCTGCGCCATGGCTTCGCCAAGCCGGTCAACCGCCATGCGTTTGATGGAACAGCCCGAAAGGGCCATCAGTACGGCAAGCAGGATGATCACCCCTGCGCCCGCCTCAATGGAAGTTTGATGTTTTGTCGTGTTCGTTATGCGACTCATGCACTCCTCATTTATCGGTTCTCGTAAAACTGCATAGGGATATCACAACTGTGTGTCAAGTAAAGTTCAAACTCGGAGCGAAACATTCCTGCCTTCCTCGTTTCAGGATGACAAGGCATCTCAGCCTCCTTATAATACGCCCCATGAAACATGCCGTCACCTAGTTCCAGAGGAGGCCCGCCATGAAACGAATTCTTTTTATGTTAACGGCACTGGCTTTTCTTTTTACCGTGCCTGCCGCAGCGCCACCGTCCTTTGCGCAGCCGCCCCCGGGCGAGCATCAGATGGTGGGGACACACAAAGTCACTAAGCATCATACGAAGCGGCATAAGAAGCGTCATAAAAAAACTCATCATCACAAGAAGACACATCATCAGAAAGTCCGGCATTCCCCATCCTATTAGCCAACTGAACCGGGTGATCGGCTGAACACCAAAAACAATTCGAGGCGGCCCCGTTTGGGGCAGCCTCGAATTGTTGTGACAAATCTTCTAATGCGTATCGGGCAAACTTGCCGCAACCGCCAGCGCCAAAATGAGCCGCGAAGCGGCGTGTGGGTGTGTGTGGCGCAGCTCCCCGCACTTTTCAAATGCGTTTTATTGGTACATTTACAGATGCCACCATGCCTGTATGCATGTCCCTTTCCGCGGGGCCGATCCCAGGAGAAATCCACCTCCGGAAAGTTCCACGCGCTCGCGCATATTGGTAAGCCCCATCCCCTGTTTGCTCTTTGCCGTGTGCGACGGGGACCCTTCGTCGAATCCGATGCCGTCGTCTTCGATCATTAGCTTCAGCGTGCCGGCAGCCGCCGTCAGCGAAACGCTCGCCCGGTCCGCCCCGCTGTGCTTGGCGATATTATTCAGGGCCTCCTGAACCACCCGGAAGACGACGACCTTGATCAGTTCCGGTATTTCGGCTTCCTCCACCTCCACAACGAGCTGAGCCCGGCGGCCCGGATAAATCGACTGGAACTCGCGGCAGAGCCATTGCAGCGTGGCGGCAATTCCGAGGTCGTCCAGAATCGAAGGCCGGAGGCCGGTGCAGATCGACCGCACTTCCTCCATGGTTCTCTGGATGACGGGAACGACGTTTTCGAACAGCCGAAAGGTGTCCTCGTAGTTGTGAGGCCCGACGACCCGGACGACGTGCTCGAGGCTGAACTTGAGCGCTGTGAGGCTCTGGCCGATACTGTCGTGCAACTCCCTTGCGATCCGCTTGCGCTCATCCTCCTGTATCGAAAGCAGCCGCGCGGACAGCGCCTTGAGGTCCCGCTCGGATTTTTCCCGCTCCCCGCGTGCGGCCTCGAGTTCGATTCCGACCCGTTCCCGTTCCGAGAGGTCGCGGACGGCCAGGGCCGATATGCTCATTGCCTCCGCGAATTCGTAACCAACGGAAATCTCAACGGGAAAGACCATGCCGTCTCTTTTTACGTGGAACATCTTTCTGGTGGACGGCCCCGTGGGAGTCGACAAAATCTCGGGGTCGCCGGCGATAATGTCGGAGTTTTTCAGTTGAAGGAACTCTTCACGGCTGTATCCGTACAGCACGGTCGCAGGCGTGTTGACATCGACGATACGGCCCGTTTCGTGATCCGTGACTATGACGGCGTCCCGGGCTGCTTCCAGTACACTCTTGTACTTGGCTTCGCTTTTTCGCAGCTCGGCCTCGGCGCCGTCGATCCGGGAGCAATCGACCAGAGCGATTCTCCACCCCGCATGCCGGTCCAGTTCGTCGCGCAGCACCTGAATGTCCATGCGAATGCGCATGGGATCCGGCATTCTGCCGTGAATGAGCCTCAGGGTGCAGCATCCCTTTTCGGCCCCGACGAAGTAGTGACTCTCCTGAATGACCTCGAAATAGTCCTTCTGATCTTCACTGTGGATGAACCGCGATAATCCCTGCCCCACGAGTTGATGCCGGGGCAAACCGAACATCTCCGAGGCCTGGAAATTGGCGTGTGTAATCAGGCCGTGGGAGTTCATCGTCAGGTAGGCCACGGGTGAGTGCTGAAGAAGATCGGAATACCACACCGACGTACGTTCGTGCTTGAGATTTGCCCGCCTCAGTTCCTCGGTCTTAAGCTCCAGAGCATCCCCGGCAGGATCTCGATTGAAGCCGCTGGACGGCGCCGGGCCGCAACCGGCCCTCACGGTCGGGTCATCCCTTGGCGGAGATTGTGCCGCCGGTTTTGGCGGCACCGGCATCCTCCGAATCAGAAGATAGCTGTATGTGTCATGAAGATATATCCCCGCGCCGACGACTCCAGTATCAGCGAGTTTTGGAGCCTACATCTAAGTGCGAGTTCGAGCCTGGAAAAGGCACATTGAAAACAGTATAGCGAAAGGGGCCGCATTTGTGAATGAGATTTAAACATCATGTCTATACGCGCGTCAAATCGGCCCATATGGTTTGTTGAGATTGTTATTTCCAAGCAGCAAAGGGATTGTCTGCAAAAGGAGTCTGCCTTTTTGATTCTGCATGAAAGGCCTGTTGACGGCGTTTGTCCGCCGGCTGCGGACGGTATTTGCCGTCTCGGGTGTGCATCGTCCGGGATCCGGGAAAGTCCCCGCAGGAAAATCGGTTTGCGTCCGTCGTGTTCCCAAGGACCTTTTGCTGCATTACCTTAATACCGGACGCGGAATCGGCGAACTTGCCCCAAGCCGGCTCGAGCGCATGGTGATGATTCTCGATTATGTGAGTGTTCACAATGGCTTGACTATTGTGCCGAGATCGCTCGCAAGGGAAAATAAAACGGTTGACATTGGCTTGCGCGTATGCGAATAAGCCACGCATATTCCTCGTTAGCATGAGGCGTTTGCACAAACACAAGCTGCTGCCCAGAAATGTCGAGAGACGCCAATGGGTAGACTAGGTACTGTCGGCATAAGGCTTTACCCGAAGCAGCTGGCCCGTTGGCCTACGTTGTGCACTGCCGAAAATCAACGAGTTGAGGAATTCGGAATTTTGGCGAAATCTGCCCCGGTTTCCTCCGGGGCTTTTTTTTTGAAACCTTAAGGAGGCATCCACGAATTGGACAGTCACAGTAGTCTCTGTCTGACTGATTAAGACCCAGCGGTACAGCCCGCAACAGAACCTTCCTTTCTGCTTTGTTGCTTTCCGCTGGTTGCAAGTGAAGATGGCAGCGAAGCAGGCAAGCATCATCCAAACCCTGCCGCATCTTTTCATGAACGTCTCGATGAGACCTGACGCCGGAGTTTCGTTCGGCTCCGGGTCGGCATACCGGGCAAAGACCGCGTTTGCTTTGAGGAAGAGGGTTGCCCTGGATGAAATTCTCAAAATTCTACTACGAATACCGCAGGATCTGGAAAGCGATAAAACTGTTTTTTATCATTTCCGGGCCGGGAATTGTGGTCATGGTCGCCGACAACGACGCGGGGGGAATCACGACCTATGCCGCCACCGGCGCGAAATACGGGTACAGGCTGATCTGGTTTCTCGTTATCCTGGTGCCCGTGGCCTACTATGTGCAAGAAATGGCGATGCGCTTGGGAGCGGTGACCAAAAAAGGTCACGCCGAGGCCGTTTTCACGGGATTCGGACCCTTTTGGGGCTGGTTTGCACTCGTCGATCTCATTATCCTGAACTGGTTGACGCTTGTCACCGAATTCATAGGCATGACGGCCGCCCTCAAGATATTCGGCCTGCCTCCCTGGGTTACCGTCTTTTCCGTCTGCTCCATCCTCGGGATGATGGTCGTGTACGGGCGTTATTGGACCCTGGAGAAGGTTTCGCTGTTTTTCTGCGCGGTGAATCTCATCTACATTCCCGCTGCGTTCATGGTCAAGCCGTCGGTGTCGGAGATCCTCCACACGGGGATAATCCCGAATTTCGGCGGCGGGTTCAACGGCCAGCTTTTCTTCTATCTCATGGCAAACATCGGCACCACTATCGCACCGTGGATGCTTGTCTTTCAGCAGAGCGCGGTCGTCGACAAGGGCATGAAGGAAAAGGATCTGCCCTGGGGCCGTTTCGATACGTTTCTGGGATCGATTCTCACCGTTGTGGTGGCGGTTTTTATCATCATCGTGACCGGCACGGTCCTGTATGGCAGCGAGATCGAAAGCGCCGCCCAGGCCTCCGAGCACCTCATGCAGGTGAACAGGTACGTGGGGGCGTTCATGGCAATAGGGCTGTTTGACGCAGGGCTTCTGGGGGCGATCTGCATATCGCTCGCAAGTTCCTGGGCCTTCGGCGAGGTGTTCGGCTGGGCCCACTCCCTGAACTACAAAATCCGCGAAGCCCCCTGGTTCTACGGCAATTACTTCCTCACTCTGCTAAGCGCCGGGCTTGTTGTTCTCATACCGGATGCGCCCCTGGTGCTGATCACGCTTTTCGTGCAGGTCATCTCGGTAACTCTCCTGCCGGCGGCGCTGGTCTTTCTCATCTTGCTCTTGAACGACAAGAAGACCATGGGGGAGTTCACGAACTCATTCATACAGAATGTCCTGTGCATATCGATAATCGTGGGCATAATCATTCTGTCCACCCTGTATGCCGTGTCGATTCTCTTTCCTGGTATTATCCCGCAGTAAAGGAGGCAGGAAATGAAAAGACTCTTTTTGACGAACATAGAAAAAATCCGGGACATCAACAAAAAGTACACCACGCGTGAAGTGGAAATGTCGCGCACCGTGTCCCTGTCTCTTCTGTTCATCAGGATCTATCTGATCTTTATAGTGTGCCTGCTTGTTTATAAATTTATCACTCTTCTTTAGGATGAACGACATGACGGACCTGAAGAACAGTAACTTCGAAGCCGAACTCTTCATAAGCGATATCATAAAAAGAAAGGTGCTGTGGAACGGCAAAAAGATAGGCAAGCTCCAGGACATCGTCATCGTCGACCATGAAAAGCTGCCGGAGGTGTCGCACTTCGTGGTCGCCAGATCCTTCGGGCACAAGTCCCTGCTCGTTCCCTGGGCGCGCGTGAAAGCGATACATCCGAAGGCGGTGGAAATCGATATCGAGTCGATAGAGCAGTACGAGGCGGAGCCCGCGGAGTCGCAGGTGCTTCTGCGCGATCACATACTGGACAAAAAAGTCATCGACATGGACGACAACGAAATCGACGTCGTCTACGATGTCAAGCTCGTCCTGACAAACAAGAGGCTCTACGTTACCGACGTGGACTTCAGCAAGTACGGCCTCCTGAAGCGCATCGGCTTTCGCTGGGTTGCAAGCGTCGTTTACAGCCTGGCCGAAATTTTCAAGAAGGAGACCCTTTCCTGGTCCTACGTCGCTCCCCTGCCCAAGGACATCAGCAGCTTCAAGGGCAATGTGAAGCTCAACGTCCTGAAGGAAAAGCTGCCGGAAATACACCCGGTGGACCTTGCTGACATGCTGGAAGAAATGGAGGAGGGACAGCGCCTCGCTCTTTTCAAGGAACTCGATACGGAGCAGGCCTCGGATACGCTCGAAGAGATCGAACCGCGCGTGCAGCGGACCCTCATTTCCTCGCTCGAGAGGAGCCGGGTGGCCGAGCTGATCAACGAGATGACCCCGGCCCAGGGCGCGGATGTGCTCGCGATTCTGCCCAGCAACGAAGCCGACGAGATAATGCACCTCATGGACCAGGAAAAAGCTCAGAAAATCGAGCAGTTGCTGAGCAAACACTATGAGACGATCCTGAATCTTGCGACCTCGCGCTTCCTCAAGTTCCCGGACGACCTCAGAGTCACCGACGCCATCCGGCGATACCGCAACAGCGCCTCGGACAAGGATGTCGACATGTATATCTACGTCGTGGATGACAATGGAAAGCTACTGGGCGTTGTCGACATCCAGGAGCTTCTTCAGGCCCGCCTCGAAGAGCGGCTGAGCGATATCATGATAGAAGAAGTGATCAGCCTTCACCCTGACGCCTCCCTGCAGGAGGCGGTGGAGATTTTCTCGCGCTATAATTTCCGCGCTCTTCCGGTGACCGATGAGGCCGAGCATATTCTTGGCGTCATTCCGTACCGGGATATAATGAACCTGGAACACAATTTCATCTAGCCGCAGCTGTGGGGCCGTGTACGCGCTCATCTGACCCGTACTGGAAACCAACTCCAAGAGGTATTTCATGGCGATCTTAGCCGATGCGGCAAAGCGGGCGCGTGCGCTCGACCCGGCCGCGAGCTTCCATCTGGAAGCTCCAGCGGGGTCCGGGAAGACCTTTCTGCTCACCGCTCGATTCCTCCGGCTGCTTCAGTTGGCCGGCCATCCGGAGCAGATTCTTGCCCTGACCTTTACCAACAAGGCTGCGGCCGAGATGCGCGAAAGGGTGCGAACCTATCTCAACCGGGCAAAAAAAGGAGCTGAAGCCGGGAGCGAGGCGGACGCCGAATTGCTTTTCCTGGCAGCGGGGGCCCTGGGGGCGCACCGCAAATTCGAAGAGCTTCTGCTGGCCGGTGAAATCCTGCGCATCCAGACCTTCCATTCTTTCTGCTATTCGGTTGCGGCGCAGGCGCCTCTGGAAGCGGGGATAACCCCGGGCTCGACCCTCATGGACGAGCGGGAACAGGAAGTCTTTCTCCTTGAGACGGTGGAGGCCGTGCTGGCTGAAATCGCCGCCCGCAAGGAGGGCGACGCGGTCCGGCGCGCGCTCATGAACCGGCTGCTGTATCTCAACAACAACTGGCTGCTGCTCTCGGAGGAGATCGCGGACCTGGTGCGGAGGCGTGAGAGCCTGCCCGACCTGGTCCGGGTCATGAACAGGGATCGGGCCGAAGGGTATATCGCCGAGCAGGTCCGCGCCCTTGCCGAAAAAGAACTGCTCTCGCTCCGGGCCGATTTTTCGACAAGCAGCATCGGGAACGGCTGGGAAGGTTTCGTTGGAGAACTCGAGGCGCGGGGCGCTTCCGCCGCGGACGAGCTTCCGCGAGAGGTCCCCGGCGCGGACTGGGAATCGCTGGAAGGCTGGATTTGCGTTGCCCGGGTACTTCTCACCCAGAGCGGCACCGTGAGGAAGCAGCCCGGCCCCAAGGCGGGTTTTTTCAGCGGATTCGGGAAGACGCGGTGGGGCGAGGCGCTGCAAAACCTGCCCGAAGAGACCGCCGAGCGGCTGCACCGGGTGCGCGCGCTGCCGACCCCGGATGCGCCGGTGAGGGACCCGGAGACATTGTGGGATCTCATTTTGCTGCTGCACGCGGTGCTTGAGGCCTACGACGCGAGGAGCAGGGCGGGGAGGGCGCTCGATTTTTCCGCTCTCGAAACGGCGGCTCTGAGGCTTTTCAACTCGGCCACCCCTTCCGACCTGCAGCTGGTCATGGACCAGCAGATACGGCACATCCTGGTGGACGAGTTTCAGGACACCAACCGCGAGCAATGGGAGCTTCTGCGAAAGCTCTGCGAGGGCTGGTCGGAAGGAGACGGGCGGACCCTGCTGCTCGTGGGCGACCCCAAGCAGTCGATCTACGGCTTCCGGAAAGCCGAGGTCGGCCTGTTCATGGACGCCCGCGAAGGTCTTCCGCTTCCGGGCGGGGGGCGAGTGGCGCTGGAGCCGCTTGTCCTGGATACGAATTTTCGCTCCCAGCCTCATCTCATCGAGTGGTGCAACGGTCTTTTCGGCGCAACCGTCATGGCTTCCCATGCGCCGGAATACGACGAGGTTCCTTTCAGCCCCGCCGTGCCCTCGCCGACGACGGAGGTCCTGCCCGGTTCGGATGCGCCGGAGCTCGCGCTTTTCCTCGAATGGCCCGACCGCGAGAGCGCCCGCCGCAGAGAGGCGGCCTGGCTGGCGGAACGAGTGGCCCGTTGGGCGGATGGAGCCGAAAAGGGCTCCAGTGCGGCGATCCTGCTCTTTTCCCGGACGCATCTGTCCCTTTATCTCGAAGCGCTCCAGGAGCGTAATACACCGGTGCAGGTAAAGGAGGGGCTCAAGCTCTCCGAAAGGCCCGAAGTGCGTTACCTGCACCAGCTTTGCCGGGGCATAGTCCTTCCTCATGACGATCTGGCCTGGGCCGCGCAACTCCGAAGTCCCTGGCTGATGCTCGATTTCGACCGGATCCACCGGATATCCCGGGAAAGTCCCGAGCTTTGGGTTGAAAAGATCAGGGCGTTCGCCGAGCATGACGAGCAAACGGCGCGGTTCCGCGATCGCCTCGCGGCCGCCTGGCAGCGCATCGGCCATGAGCCTCTGGCCGATGTCGTGGAAGCCGCCTGGCTCGATCTTGGCGGCGCGGAGATCATCGCGGCAAGGGCGGGAGGCCGGGGCATCAACTGCTGCCGCCGGTTCCTCTCCATGCTGAGAGAGGCCGAGGAGGGGGAGCCGGCGAGCACTCTCATGCGGTTTGAGCACCTTCTCGAAAATGCCTATGAACCCGTCGATCCGGACAGCGCAACGTCCAGTGTAACGCTCTCGACGGTCCATGGCGCGAAGGGTCTCGAATTCGACACGGTCTTTCTTCCATTTCTTGACTGGAACCCGGCGGGCGGAAAGAAAGGGCAGCTTCCCCCCTACATGCTGGAGCGCCCTCCCGGTTCGGCGGAGCCTCTTCTCGCGCCGCGCCCCGACAGGCTCATGGGAGCGGAAGATCCCCTCTACAACTGGCTGAGGAAGCTCCGTTCGAGGCGGCAACTCGGCGAGGCGAAACGGCTCTTCTACGTTGCTCTGACCCGCGCGCGGCGCGCCGTCGTGATGAGCGCCGTCCTGCGCGGCAGGGGGGGCGGTTTTTCCACGGCCGCGGCCGACGGTCCCCTGGGCTGGCTCTCCGGGCACTATGGTCTCGACGGCATGGTTCGCATCGATGACATCGCCTGCCCCGATCGGGCCGGGGACGGCGCCGGTTTCCTCTCGTCATGCGGCAGGACGGTTTCGAGCGCCGAAGGCGACTTTTGCGTGCGGGTTGAACCCGAGGTCGCGTCGGCTGCGGTTGCCGTGATTCAACCCGCGGCGATGGAAATCGAACCCGCGCGGTTCGAACGCGAAAAGCCGGCCTTCAAGGTGGTTTCGCCGTCTTCGCTTACGGAATTCGAGGCGAACGACTCGCTCGGACAGATCGCATGCCAGTCGCATTCGCTCTGTCCCCCAAACGTGTGGGGCACTCTTATTCACAGGATGTTCGCGGAATGGGGCAGATCGGGAGGGCTTCCAAGCCCGGCCGAAGCGGGCGCTTTTCTCCGGCAGGAGAACGTCGATGCGGGGTATGCAACGGAACTTGCGCAAGCCGCACTGGAAGAGGTCCGGCTGTGCCTCGACGATCCATGGCTCAAAGCCTTCTACGATCTTCCTTCCGGATGCAGAAAAGTCGAGTGGCCGGTCGAATCAATCCGGGACAGCGGGGTTCTTTTTTCAGGGATTGTTGACTTGGCCGCGCAATTCGACGGGAAGTGGAAAATAGTCGATTTCAAGACATCGAGGCTTGCCGAGGGAGAATCGGTTGAGGAGTTCCGGAGCCGTGAAATGGATCTCTACCGGCCGCAGCTTGCCGCATACCGGGAGATGTGGGCCGGCCTCACCGGCGCGGACGAAGCTGAAATCGAGGTCTTCCTCTATTGGACCGCGCTGCGGGAACCGGGGCGGTTCCGGGAAAGGTAAAGCGGGGCTGTCCGGCCAAACACGCTTGCCCAAAGATCGCGCAAAAAGCTTACTGATCGAAAACGTGGGGAGCCTGCTCCCCACACGCAGTTGCGCTGCTCATTTTTGCGTTTGCGGCGGGCCGTTGGCCAAGCCGCAAGCGCCGGAGCGCGCGATAGACTCGGCAAAGTCCCGAAGGCTTTCTCTTGCCCCATCGATCCGCTCGAGGGTCCGCTCGCTCAATCCCTCCCCGTGCTCGAAGTCGAATCCCGGCACCGTTATAAGCCAGGCCGGGGGTTCTTTTCCGAAAAGGCCCCGGGCGTAGGCCAGGACGATTGAGGCATCGAGGTTGTGCCCGACTCCGGACGCGCCGGTACCCGGAGCGGATATGCGTTCGACGTGCACCCGGAGATCGTCGGAAGGGCCGGGGACGGCGCGCGTGTCGATGAAGAGGACCGAGGCGACATCCTGGCCCGCTATGTCGAGGGAAAGCTCGGGTGTAAGCTGGTGGGAGTCGATTCGTTCGACCTCAGCCCCGGCATCGGCAAGCAGACGCTCGATCAGATCCGCCAAAACAAAGCCTGCGCCGTCATCGCGGCGCAGGCTGTTTCCGTAAGCAAGAATCAGGATCACAAGCTCTTCCCGGTCAGGTTCGGGTTTTCACGGGAAATCAGGCGGTACGCGGGGGATGCCCCCCGCTCTTTTCAATTAGTTCTATCCTGAACGCAAGTCAGTATCAGTACCGGACCTTTTCGTCCACAAGATTGCCCCCGGCGTCGAACATCTGCACATGGAGCGGCATCTGGCCGACCGCATGCGTAGCGCAACTCAGGCATGGATCGTAGAGCCTCACGCCGTGCTCGACACGATTCATCA
>JAJFVB010000316.1 GCA_021372055.1 Desulfobacteraceae bacterium
TTCAGCATCGGCCATTCGGTCATAGCCCGCGCGGTTCTCGTGGGCCTGGACCGGGCCGTGCGCGAAATGCTTCAGTTGATCGGCTGACGAAGATGCGGGTGCACGGGGTCGGCATAGACCTGGTTCGCATCGACAGGCTGGAATCCCTGATCGGGCGATGGGGGGAGCGGTTCGAGGCACGCGTGTTCACCGAGCGGGAGAGGCTGTTCTGTTCGGAGCGGCGCAACCGGATCGCTTGCCTCGCTCTGAGGTTCGCGGCCAAGGAGGCGTTTGCGAAGGCTCTCGGCCTCGGATTGCGCAAGCCTGTCCTCTGGCTGGACATCGAGGTGCGGAGCGATAAACTTGGAAAGCCCGGGATTCACCTTTCACCGCGGGCGCAGGCATACTGCGCCGAAGCCGGAATTGCTTCCTGGCACCTCAGCCTGACCGATGACGGCCCGTACGGGGCCGCGGTAGTCGTAATCGAGACCGCCGCCGATCCCCGTTTACCTGCGACGTAGAGCCTTTGCCAGTTCGGTTACCCGTTCGACGAATTCGGTCTTTCCGCGCGTGTACGCCGCCCTGTCCCTCGGGAAGGCCTTTGCCAGCCTCAGCTTGATCTCCGCGTACTCCCTTGCCGCCTCGGGATGGCCGATCAGGTAATCCCTGAAAAGAAGCCTGTCCCAGTGCTCGGAAAAATGCGCCTCCACCATGTGAATGTGGTGGGTGCGCTCGCCCTTGCCCGGTCCCCTCCTGATAAACCACGCGTAAAAGGGAGGTCCGTCGTCCCCGAAAGTCGGACGCCAGAAATAATCATAGCCCTGCGAAATAAGCTCGGGAACGATGCGCGTTTTTGTCTCCTCCAGATCCCTCACTTCGACAAGCATGTCGATGACCGGCTTTGCGGTCATGCCTGGGACGGCCGTGCTGCCGAAATGTTCGATGCGCCCGATAAGATCTTTCGGCAGACACGCCTCGAGGTGTTCCTTCTCCGCTCGGAACAGGTCGGGCCAGCCGGGATCGTAGGGTTTCAGCGCTATTTCCTCGGCGACGGCTTTCGCCACGCGTTCCTCAAGTCTCTCCGTATCTTCTTCCATCAGGTTCACAGGAACAGGAAGAAGCCGTCAAAAAAGAAAAAGATTCCCACGGCCCCGAGGATGAGCCCGAGGTACCAGACGGGTTTCTTTTTCATGAGGGCGGCGACGGACGACAGGAGGATTGCTATCTGCAGGAAAATGACGGCCAAGCCGAAAATCTTCGAGTGTTCCTGAGCATCATCCCTGATGGCTTCGAACTTCTTGGCCTCCTTCTGGATGTCGCTCTTCTCCGTTTCATATCTGGCGATTTTCTTGCCGTATGAGTCTACACGCTCTTTCAGGTTCTGTGCGGCTGTCTGGGATATTGAAGGTTCGCGCTCCTTCAGGTCGAGTTCCAGGGATTCTTTCTCGATCTCGTATATGTACCCCTTGATGCTTTTTGCCTGGTAGTAGGACCACTGATTGGCCGCCTTTGTCTGGCTCAGAACCGACAGTGTGGAGTAGGAACCTCCCTTGAAGGTGGAAAGTGTTGCGCAAACCGCGAGTATGACCGTGCTGAGGGCAAGGTAATTGAGCCACGGCTCCTTTTTTTCCTCCGCCATGCTTCTTCTCTCCCGAAAATGAGTAATGTCCGCTCTGGTTTTCAACAATGCGAAATATAACAAACCCGGCCGAGATGAGTTCCCTCGGGATTTCTGTCGCAGCCTTACGCGCACGCGCCAAAATGAGCAGCGCAGCTGCGTGTGGGGTGTGGGGAGCAGGCTCCCCACGGTCTGAAAGCCTGGCATCATCTGTACCGCCGCACGACTACGCTCCGCACCGGGATTCGCGCCATCCGGCGAGATATTCGAAAGCCTTCCGCGCCGCCTCTTCGGCCCTGTCCTCATAGGTGTAGAGCTCAACTGTGACAAATCCGTCGAACCCGTTTCGCCGGATGGCATCGAGCACGCCGGGAAGATCGATCGCCCCCTCTCCGGGCATGAGATGGTGATGCCTGCGGGACGCCGCGATGTCTTCCAGGTGAAAGTGCGCGGCGCACTCCGAGAAGCTGCCGACGAGCGTTGCCGGGTCTTCGCCGACGCAATAAAAATGACCTATGTCGAAATTGAGCCCGAAGACTTCGGGATCGAGATTGCTGAACAATTCCAAGAATTCCGAACTCTTCTCTATCAATAGCCCCGGCTCGGGCTCGATCAGGATTTTTACTCCCTTTGCCCTTGCGCGGTCTTCCACCGCCCCGAGGCCATCGAGAAAATAGGAAAGCCCTTCCTCGCGCGATATCCCTTCCAGCGGGCCGCCCGGCTCGGTTGAGATGTGCGGAGCGCCCAGTGCCCCGGCCAGGTCGATGCAGTTCAGGGTGTAATCGATCCTGCGGCGTCTTTCGCGCTCATCCTTCTCGATCCAGGAGGGATGATAGGTGTCGCCGTCCGCATGGTGCATGAACGCGTTCACGTTCGATATCCGCATGCCCCGCCGTGCGAGCAGATCGCGGGTCTCGACGATGTTCGCGCCGGTGAAATCGCGTGGGTAGGCATGGGGGACGTCGGCCATGATCTCGATGCCCTCGTAGCCGATATCGGAGAGAATCGCGATTGTCTCCTGAAGCGAGTAGCGAAGAAATGCATTGGAGCTGAAGGCAAATTTCATCGTGACATCCTGCGCTTGTTCAAAGCCGTGAGCCGGTCGAATGCAAGTCTTGCCGCGTATTCCGGATTATCGGGATATGTGTACAGCTCGACCGTTATATACCCGTCATATGCCACGCCGTCGAGAGCGGAAAAAACGGCGTCAAAGTCCATGTCGCCCTCTCCGGGTATCTGGTGATAGTGTTTCCCGCCGAGGATATCCTCCAGGTGGACGTGAAAGATCCTCGATCCGAGTCTTTGCGCGGTCTCGGCCGGGTCCTCCCGGATCACGCGGCTGTGGCCGAAATCGAGGTTTGCTCCGAAGCGGTCGCACCGGACGACTTTAATGAGGCTTTCGAGTTCGCATGCGGATTCTATCAGAAGACCCGGTTCGTACTCCATGCCGATTCGGATGTCCCGGGCGACCGCATAATCGAGCACCTCGTCCAGGGATTCCCCGAGCAGTCTGAGAGATTTTGCGGGACGAAGGCCCGGGACCATTCTGCCCGAGGTCACGCTCACATTGGGGCAATTGAGCGCGCGGGCGAAATCGATGCATTTCTTTGTGTACTCGATTCGCCACTTACGGGCATCGGGCTCGGGATTGGCGAGCGACGGCTCGAATAGCGGTTCCCAGAAAGTCGCGCCGCTGCCGTAATATCCGACCGCCGTGTTCGCGTTGATGTTGCATGCCGTAAGATTTCTTCGCTCAAGGGCGGAGGCGATGGCGGCGAGATCGGATTCCGAGGTCGAATGCGGATAGAGGTGCGGCGTATCCGCGAGGATCTCCACGCCCGAATAGCCTATGGCCGCTATCCTCTCTATTGCCTCGGGGACGGAAAACCGAACGAATGCGTTCGTGCTGAATGAAAGTCTCATTTCCAATACCGCCGTGGGCTGAGTCGAAAGTACTCCCGCCGTTCCGGGGCGGGAAGACTATACGTCCGCAATGTCCGGACCTCTGCCGGGCAATTTCTTTTTCCTTTCGAGAACCTTTTCGTATACCCGTATATATTCCCTGGCGGAACGGTCCCAGGAGAAATCCTGAGACATGGCCCTGCGTTGTATCGCCGTCCAGTGCTCCTTGGCCTCGTATGCCTCGAGCGCGGCCCTGATGGAAGCGAGGAAGGCTTTCGGCTCGTACCTGTAGAACTTGAAGCCGGTCCCCCGCTGCGCATCGTCGAGAAAATCCACCACCGAGTCATCGAGGCCGCCGGTCGCATGGACCACCGGAATGGTCCCATACCGGAGGCTGTACATCTGATTCAATCCGCAGGGTTCGTAACGGGAGGGCATAAGAAAGATGTCGGACCCCGCCTCGATGAGGTGCGCGACGGCTTCGTCGAATTTGAGCAGCAGCTTCAGCTGGTCGGGATAGAGGCTCTGCATCTGCTCGAGGTTCTCCTGGATTGCGGCCTCGCCGGTCCCCAGGATCACCAGGTTGATCGGGAGCTTCATCAGATCGGGGAGCATTTTTTCGAGCAGGTCGAAACCCTTCTGCGCCGCAAGGCGACTTATCATGCCGAGCAGGGGATAGTCGGGCTTGGAGAAGCCAAGACCGGAGCAGAGGGTCTGCTTGCATTTTCGTTTCCCGTCGAGATCGTCGGCGCTGTAAGTGGCGGGAAGAGCTTTATCCGTCGCCGGGTCCCACTCCTCGGTGTCGATGCCGTTAAGAATGCCCGAAAGATTGTCCCTGTGCTCGGCGAGCAGTCCTTCCAGTCCGTACCCGAAATCCGCCGTCTGTATCTCCATGGCGTAGCGCGGGCTCACGGTGGTGAGATAGTCGCTGTACACCAGTCCCGATTTGAGGAAACTGCACTGGCCCCAGTATTCGATTCCCTGCATGGAGAACGCGGCGGGAGGCAGGTGGGTGAGGCGGAAAAGCGCGGCAGGAAAGACTCCCTGGTAGGCGATATTGTGTATGGTAAAGACCGTTCCGGACCGGTAGAATTTCGGATCGTATCGCCAGTTGAGCTGGAAATAGGCGGCCATGAGCCCGGTTTGCCAGTCGTGGAGGTGAAAGATCGACGGGTACCAGCCCAGGGAGCTGCAAAGCTGCTGCGCCGAGCGGCTGAAGGCGATGAACCTTTCGGCGTTGTCTTCGTAGTCTCCATGTGTCGGCGTGCCGTAGAGGTAGGAACGGTCGAAGAATTCGTCCTTTTCCAAAAAGTAGATCGGAATTCCCTCGGCGGTTAGATCCTCCAGCAGAGCCGCGCGGTATTCGTGCAGTCCGACGGGAATGGATATTACCCGACCCGGCGGTTCGGTTGTCCCGGTTCTTTCGCGCACCGATCTGTAGAGAGGCATGAATATCCGGACATCGCAGCCGAGCCGTGCGAGGGAGACGGGCAGGGAGCCGACGACATCGGCCAGGCCGCCCGTTTTGGCATAGGGGCTTGCTTCGGAAGCACAAAAAAGGATTTTCATATCCGGTTCGACCTTCCGTTGGAGTCGGGTCAGAATTCAGGATTTCCATTTACACCAATTGCGATCCATATTAAACCCTCAACTCCGGGGGCGGAAGCCCCGTTGCTCTTTTTCGAGACGTTTGTCCTCCTTTGGGATATTCTCCCTGTCCGGCTTGAAATGCGCGCCGGACGGTTGTAAATAGCTTGCAGGTTTTTTAAAATAAAAGAAAATTCTCGTAACCGGTAGCTACTCTACCTCAGAAATCAGAGGCCCAATTTGGACACAATCAGTCGCCGGATCAGCAGGCAAATTCATATCGGAAACGTCCCGGTGGGCGGAGGTGCGCCGGTCTCGGTGCAATCCATGACAAACACGGATACGCGCGACGCCCATGCAACCGTGGAGCAGATAAAGCGGCTCGAAGAGGCCGGATGCGAGATAATCCGGGTTGCGATCCCCGATCAGGAGGCGGCCGACCGCTTTGCCGAGATCAAAAAGTCGATTCGCATTCCGATCATCGCGGATATCCATTTCGATTTCCGGCTCGCGCTGAGCACGATGCGCTCGGGAGCCGACGCCATTCGGATCAATCCGGGCAACATCGGCGGGCCCGACAAGCTACGGCGGGTCATCGAGGCCGCGAAGGAAAGGCGAATACCGGTTCGCATCGGGGTGAACAGCGGGTCGGTGGAAAAGGACCTGCTCAAAAAATACGGACATCCCACCCCGGAGGCCATGGTCGAGAGCGCAATGCGGCACATCCGGTTTTTTGAGGACAACGATTTCGATCTGATGAAAATTTCGCTTAAGTCCTCCGATGTAATCGACACGATCGCATCGTATCGCCTGCTCGCCAAGACCACCGACTACCCGCTGCACCTCGGGGTGACCGAGGCGGGCACCGCGGTAAGCGGGGCTATCAAGTCCTCGCTCGGGATCGGATTCCTCCTGCTCGAAGGGATCGGCGACACCTTTCGCGTCTCGCTGACCGCGGACCCGGAAGAGGAGATGTTCGTCGCCTATTCGATCCTCCGGGCACTCAAGCTGCGGAACCGGGGCGTGGAACTCGTCAGCTGTCCGACCTGCGGGCGGACGGAAATCGATCTCATCCCGCTGGTCGAACGCGCCGAGGCCATGCTGAAAAAGGTCCGGGCACCTCTGAAGGTCGCCATAATGGGGTGCGTGGTAAACGGTCCCGGAGAGGCGAAAGAGGCCGATGTCGGGGTCGCAGGAGGAAGGGAAAGCGGCATTCTGTTCAAGAAAGGCGAAAGGGTCGCAAAAGTGCCCGAGCCGGAATTGCTGGACCGTCTGATCGCGGAAGTCGAGGCGATGACGGGAGAAAAGATTCGTTAGATTTCGGATCTCCCATTTCATGAGAGGCAAACCGGGAGAGCGGCGGGCCGCTTGAACAGGGCCGGACTTCCCCGGGCGCTGTAAGCGCTTTGCAGGGGCGTGCTGTGCGTTTCTTTGAACTGCTTGACAGGCTGCTCGAATATCATCCCAGGGCGAATGTGCCGCTGCTTGAAAAAGCATACGTCCTCGTGGCCAAGGCCTATCGCGGCATGCTGCCCGGAGATCCCTATCTGGCCCATCCTCTCGGGGTTGCGGGCATCCTCGTCGACATGCACATGGACGAGGACAGCATCGCGGCCGGCCTGCTGCACGATTGCCTCGAAAAAAAGTATCTCACGCCGGAGGAACTGAGCGCTTCCTTCGGGCCCGGCGTGGCCCGGATAGTCCAGGGCGTAACGCGCCTCAGCGCCATTGCCTACAGCAACCGCAAGGAACGACAGGCCGAATACATCCGGAAGATGATCCTCGCCATTTCGCAGGACATACGCGTCGTGGTGGTCAAGCTGTCCGAAAGGCTTGACGACGCCAGGCGCACCTCCTGCCGGGAGAATCCCTCCGACCGGAACACGGCCCAGGAAATCCTCGACATCTACGCTCCGCTTGCCGGCCGGCTTGGCATCGACTGGATGAAACGCGAGCTTGAAAACCTCTCCTTCAAGTGCCTCTTCCCCGACGCCTATGCGGAAATCCTGCTCAGCCTCGCCAAGACCGAGGAAGACCGGCAGCGCTACATCGACGAGGTCGAAAAGCTGCTCAGTGCGCGGTTGGCCGAGTATGGGATCGTGGGCCGCATCCTCGGGCGTCCCAAGCACATCTACAGCATCTATCAGAAGATGGAACGGCAAAAGCTCGATATCACGCGCATACACGACCTGATCGCTTTCCGCGTGATCGTCGACTCCCTCAAATCCTGCTATGAGGCGCTTGCTCTGGTACATGCGCTCTGGGAGCCGGTTGAGGGCAGGTACAAGGACTACATTGTCAAACCGAAGTCCAATATGTACCAGTCGCTCCACACGACGGTAATAGGTCCCTTTCACGAACGCATGGAAGTGCAGATCCGGACCGAGGAAATGGATCGGATCGCCAATGAGGGCATCGCCGCGCACTGGCTCTACAAGGAAGGCAAAGTGGGGGCGGCCGTGGATCAGCAGGAAAGCGAACGGTTTTCCTGGTTTCGGCAGGTGATGGAGCTCAGCCGCGACTGGAGCGCGACCTCCGCGTTCATGGATGCCGTAAAGGTCGATTTCTATCCGGACGAAGTCTATGTCTTTACGCCCAACGGCGACGTGAAAGCCTTTCCGAAGGGGTCCACCCCCGTGGATTTCGCCTATGAAGTGCATACGGAAGTCGGGCACCGGTGCGTCGGCGCGAGGGTTAACGGAAAGCTGGTGCAACTGCGCTACGAGCTTCAAAACGGGGATACCGTCGAAGTCCTCACCGCCGCCAACCACAGGCCGAGCAAGGATTGGCTGAAGCAGGTCAAGTCGAGCAAGGCGATCAGCCGCATCAAGCATTACTTCAAGACCGAGGAAAGGGAGCGCTCGATCGCCATCGGCCGGGAACTCTGCGAGCGGGAGTTCCGGAAAAAAGGGCTTAATTTCAACACTTACCTGAACTCTCCCGAACTGAACGAAGCGGCGAAGGCGTTTTCGCTCAAAAGCGTCGACGACCTTCTCGCAAGCATCGGCTACCACAAGATCTCCCCGAACCAGGTGATCGGAAAGCTCGTGGCCGTTCCTCCAGAAGAGGAACACGCCAAGGACGAGATCCTCGTCGAGAAGCGCAAGACGGTTCCTGCAAAAGACGGCATCAGGGTAAAGGGCGTCGATAACGTGCTCATCCGCATGGCGCATTGCTGCAACCCGGTGCCGGGCGAGTCCATCATGGGATATATCACGCGGGGCAGGGGCATCACCGTTCACCGGCAGTCCTGCAAGAATCTCGATCGGGGGGATCTCAGCAGAAAAATCGAGGTCATGTGGGACTCGGGGCAGGAGCAGTTCTTCCCCGTGGAGATCCGTATAGCGCATTCCGGCGAGAAAGGAATGTATGCGACGCTAAACGGCGTGCTCGGTCAGATGGATGTGAGAGTACTAAGCCTGCAGGTGGAAAGTCAGGCAAACAATCCCGGCATGTGCACTCTGCGCATCGAGGTGCGGGATTCGAAGCACCTCCAGCGCGTCATGGCCGCTTTGCGCAGCGAAAAGGGCGTGTATAAGGTCCAGAGATCAATGGAATAAGCCGGGAAGGGGAACCAGTCCCCATCCCGACCGTTCTGCATCGTTCCTAGTAAAACCTATCATAAAAAATGCGCTGATATTTGCAAACACGCACCAATGTGAGCGCGAAGCGGAGAATCAAAAGGGGCCGGGTGGAGTTAGAAGTGGCTCAGGACCGTACACTTTTCCTTGCATAGAAGCAGGTTGGAAAGCGCCTGCTGGAGGCTTGCGCGTTCGGCGCTTTTCTCCCAGGCTTTCCAGTCTTCGAGAGAGTTCCAGTTGCTGATGACGACGAATTTATTGGGGTTGTCGACTGCGCGAAGCGTTTCTCCCGAAATGTAGCCCTTGGTCTTCATCGCCATAGTCCGGGCCTGTGAGAGAATCTGCTGGAGTTTGATCTCTTGACCCGGCTCCACTTCCCTTTCGATTAACACTCGAATGGTCATGACGGCCTCCTTGTAAGAGTTTATCGCAACTATCCGCAGACATATCCGTTAATTCCCATATAAATCTCATAGACGGGAAATGCAACGAAGGGGCTAAAACTACTGTCCCCGCTGATTTTCTCTTGCGCTTTGTTGTGGCAGGAAATATTGTTCCTGAGCATATCCCGGACTTATTTTTCTTATGCGCTCTTACGATTTTTATGGACAAAGCATTGAGACTG
The DNA here is from genome assembly GCA_021372055.1 of Desulfobacteraceae bacterium. Classification (GTDB taxonomy): domain Bacteria; phylum Desulfobacterota; class Syntrophobacteria; order Syntrophobacterales; family Syntrophobacteraceae; genus SbD1. Next base: position 9,293 of record JAJFVB010000316.1, read on the forward strand.
GTTGTAAGAGTTCAGCAAAACGTGAGCAGGAGCGGCTTGGGGAATACATCCCCTTCATGGAGCAGCCTCCGGTAAGAAGTCGTATTCCGTAGAGGAGATTGTCCGAGAGGGGGTGGAAGAACATATCATATGATGTAGGGCTAAAGGGGGAGGTTCTCTTATTATTTCTTTATTTTTCGAGGAGGAAAGAAGATGACTAAAGCGGAATTGGTTGCAAAAATCGCGGGTGAGAGTGGAATTACAAAGTCTCAGGCTGAAAAGGCGGTTGATGGTTTTGTCGCTGCTGTTTCCGATGCTCTGTCCCAGGGCGACAAGATCACGCTGGTTGGTTTCGGCACCTTCAGCGTTGGCGAAAGGTCGCAGCGTGAAGGCAGGAATCCCCGCACCGGCGAGAAGATCAGCATTCCCGCTTCCAAAGTGGTAAAGTTCAAGGCAGGCAAAACCCTCAGCGAAAAAGTGAAATAACGCCAAACAATTTTTATCCCCTCTGCTTTTGATATGTGAATAGACGGGACCGTCTCGCCAAACAGGCGAACAGTCCCGTTTCTTTTTGCATGCCGTCTCCTCTTTGCCTCCGTATGTCGCTCAATTGACAAGGCTTTGCCATATCCTTAGTTTCTTCATGGTCTGTTCAGATGGATCTGCCGGCGCGGGCGGTATGTTCGGAATGCTTCAGCCGGTCCGTGTTCATGTGTTCCGATGGGTGCCCCCCATTGCCGCAAAGCCTACGGCTGTCCCAGACGGTGCGAAAGGCGCTGATCCCGCGCGCATCATGATTCTGTCCTTCAATCCTTTTCCACCCGCAACTCTTCGGAACGTTTGCCGGCCGGGGCGGCGAGCGGAATGAGGTCCTTTACGACAGGAGTGCAACAGTGCCGAGCAATGTCACGCAGAAGATTCTCGAAGCCCATCTGGTGGAGGGCAGACTCCTGCCTGGAGAAGAGATTGGCATCAGGATAGACCAGATCCTTCTGCAGGATGCCACCGGAACCATTGCGATGCTCGAATTCGAGGCTATGGGGCTCGATGCCATAAGAGCCGAACTGGGCGTTCAGTACGTGGACCACAATATCCTGCAAACCGACAATAAGAATGCCGACGACCACAAGTACCTGCAGACGGCGAGCGCCCGCTATGGCCTGTACTTCAGCCCCCCGGGAAACGGCGTTTCGCACCAGGTCCACATGGAGAGGTTCGGCATCCCCGGGAAAACCCTGTTGGGAGCCGACAGCCACACCCCCGGCGCGGGGGGCGTTTCCGTGCTGGGCATCGGGGCCGGAGGTCTTGACGTGGCCATAGCTCTGGCGGGCCATCCCTACCATCTCCCCTGTCCCGCGATCCTGGGTGTCAAACTCACAGGGGCCCTGCCCGATTGGGTAAGCGCAAAGGATGTCATCCTGGAGATGCTGAGGCGCTACGGCGTCAAAGGGTGCATAGGCAAAATCGTCGAATACTACGGACCGGGCGTCAGGAGCCTTTCTGCGACCGACCGGGAAACCATTTGCAACATGGGAACCGAACTCGGCGCGACGACATCGATTTTCCCTTCCGACGAAAACGTCGGAACGTACTTGAGAGCACAGGGAAGGGGTGAGGCGTGGACTCCGCTGTACGCGGACGACAACGCCGACTATGACGAACACGATGAAATCGATTTATCGAAGGTCGAGCCCCTCATAGCCAAGCCGAGTTCGCCGGGAAATGTCGTTCCCGTGCTGGAAGTCGCGGGCCTCAAGGTGGACCAGGTGATCGTGGGAAGCAGCGTCAACTCCTCCTTCAGGGATCTCATGGTGGTTGCCCGGATCGTGGAGGGCAACCACGCATCCCCCTCGACCTCGCTCAACGTGAACCCGGGAAGCAGGCAGGTGATCGAAAACGTGGCCGCCCAGGGCGGAGTTGTTGCCCTCCTGCGGGGCGGCGCGCGCATTCACGAACCCGGCTGCCTGGGATGCATTGGAATGGGACAGGCGCCCGGAACGGGCCAGGTGAGCCTGCGGACGATGCCGCGCAACTTCCCGGGCCGTTCCGGGACCAGGGACGATCAGGTCTACCTCTGCTCGCCGGAAACAATCGCGGCGGCGGCACTCAAGGGAGTGATCACCGACCCGAGAGATCTCGGCAAGGATATGCCGTACCCCAGGATACAGGATCCGAAAGAATACATCGTCGACGATGCCTCCATAATCCGGCCGTCGCCCGAACTCAGAAAGACGGAAGTCCAGCGCGGACCGAATATCGCGCCGCTGCCCGTTTTCGAACCTC
>JAJFVB010000009.1 GCA_021372055.1 Desulfobacteraceae bacterium
CATCGCGCACAACCCCCCTCGCCTGCATCGTGCCGAAGGTGGCGATCTGGGATACCCTGTCTTTGCCGTACTTTTGCGTTACGTAATCGTAGACCTTGTCGCGTCCGAGAACGCAAAAGTCCACGTCGATGTCAGGCATGCTTATGCGCTCGACGTTCAGGAAACGCTCGAATATCAACCCGTGCTCAATCGGGTCGAGATCGGTGATGCGCATGACGTAGGCGACGAGGCTTCCCGCGGCGGAACCGCGACCCGGTCCGACGGGTACTCCGTTGTTTTTCGCGAAGTTGATGAAATCGGAGACAATGAGGAAATAGGCAGGGAACTCCATTTTCTTTATGACTTCGAGTTCGTATTCGAGCCGCTCCTTGTACTCCTCGAGGTCCTTCTCGGAAAAAGAGGGGTTCTTGCGGCGTATGGCCGCAATCCGCAGCTCGAAACCATCCCGGACTTCCCGCTCGAACCGCTGATCGATGCTTTCGCCCTCTTCGAGCGGAAAGACCGGAAAGTGATAGGAGCCGAGGTCCAGCTTGAGATCACACCTTTCGGCAATTTTTAGCGTATTTTCGAGGGACTCCGGCACATAAGCGAAATCCTTGGCCATTTCGTCAGGAGACTTGAAGTAAAGCTGGTCCGTCTGAAACTTGAACCGCTTTTCGTCCACGATGGTCTTTCCGGTCTGAATGCAGAGCAGAACCTCGTGGGCCCGGGCATCGCTTTTTCGCAGATAGTGGCAGTCATTGGTGGCAACCAGCGGGAGCGAGAGTTCGCGGGAAAGGCTCACGAGGCCCTCGTTTACGATTGCCTGCTCCGGTATGCCGTTTGACTGGATCTCCAGGTAGAAGTTCTCCGGCCCGAAAATCCCGGCAAGATCCAGCGCCGTCCTGCGCGCCCCCTCCAGGTCCTTGCGGAGCAGAAGGGAAGCTATTTCGCCCTTGAGGCATCCGGACAGGCAGATCAGCCCGCCGCTGTGCTTGCGCAGTATCTCCTTGTCCATGCGCGGCTTGTAGTAAAAGCCTTCCGTGTAGCCCAGAGACACCAGTTTCATCAGGTTCTGGTAGCCGTCGAGGTTCCGGGCCAGCAGGACGAGGTGGTGATTGCGGTCGTCGTCTCCCGGGTTCTCGGAGGCCACCCTGGATCCCCGGTCGTGCCTGCTCCTTGCCGCCATGTAGGCTTCGCAACCGACTATCGGCTTGATGCCGTACTTCTTCATTGCGAGATCGTAGAATTCCAGCGCGCCGAACATATTTCCGTGGTCCGTAATCGCCACGGCATTCATGCCGAAGCTGCGAGCCGTCTCAAACAGGTCTTTCAGGCGGATCGCGCCATCGAGCAGGCTGTACTGCGTGTGCACGTGCAAATGAACAAAAGGGGTCATCCGTTCCGGCTTCTCCTTCCCTGCTGCTAAAAAAAAGCGATACTAACACATTCCGCCTGCTCGTTCCCGCAAAATTGGACGGCGCAGCCCTCTTTGAAATAAGTCCTAAAGTTACTTCTGAAATCACCGATTCAAGGAATGTCTGCTACTTTCAAAAACATTAGAGGGCCCCCCCATGACGACACACGAGATCGTCTCAGAGCTCATTGTCCTCCAGGACGAGGAAATCCTCCACCGGACGGAATACCTGAAGCTGCAGCACCTTCCCGGCAAAAAGACCGTGGCGAGCTCGCATTGCAGGAAAGCCATGAGATTGCGGGCCCGGATCCAGGCCCTGATCAAAACGATCGCGCAGGCCGGGAATAATACCGATGAACCATGGCTGAATTCCAGGTAAGGCTCCGAGCCCTTTCCCCCCCCGCCCCTGTCCCATCTCCGCGAAAATTTGTTCTTTACCTTGCCTCTGATACGTTATAGGTGGTATTGCTCAGTCAAGGAGCGGTCGGCCGCATCCTCTTGTATTCCTTCCATTGCATGGTTAGTGTTCAATGGATTCATAACATCGGAGTCTGCATATCAGTATCTCTCAACTACAGCAAAAATTCCGCCAATATCGTAAAAAATAAAGGATGTTCATATGTGCGGCATAGTCGGCTACATCGGGACCAGTGAAGGCAGGGATATTCTCATCGACGGGCTGAGGAAGCTGGAATACCGGGGCTATGACAGCGCCGGAATCGCGATGCTCGGAGAAGATTCGAAACTCCAGATCGTGCGCTGCAAGGGCAAACTCAGCGGTCTGGAAGGAAAACTCGCCGAGGCTCCGGTGAGCGGGTCTTTGGGGATTGCGCACACACGCTGGGCGACTCACGGCAGACCGTGCGAAGCCAATGCCCATCCGCACCGCTCCGGCCCATTCGCCCTGGTTCACAACGGAATCATTGAAAATTACGCCCTCCTCAAGGAAGAGCTTGAGAGCAACGGCCACCGATTCTCCTCCCAGACCGACACCGAAGTGATCGTTGCCCTGCTCGACCACGAATGGCAGCAGGTCAAAGACTACCGGCAGGCCGTGCGCAATACTCTCAAGAAGCTCAAGGGCAGCTTTGCGGTCGTGATCGTAAACGAGCTCGAACCGGATCAGTTGGTTGCCGCGAAAAAGGAAAGCCCTCTTATTCTCGGAATAACCGAGAACGCTTTCCTTCTTGCTTCGGACGTACCCGCCATTTTGCCCTATACTCGCAAAGTCATATACTTAAACGACGAAGAAATCGTCTTCATTTCCCGGTCCGGATTTCAACTCGAATCGCTTCCGGACGGCAGCCCCCGCACGGCTTTTCCTCATTGGGTCGACTGGAATCCGATCATGGCCGAAAAAGCCGGCTACAAGCATTTCATGCTCAAGGAGATCTACGAACAGCCTCGGGCGGTGATCGACACCTTCCGCAGCGTCATCGATCTCGAGTCCCGGGAGATCCATTTCGCCGAACTCAACCTGGACAGGAACCTGCTCCGGCAAATAGACAAGGTCTGCCTGGTCGCATGCGGGACATCCTATCATGCCGCCATGGTGGCAAAGTACATGATCGAAGCCCTCTGCCGCGTACCGGTTGAAGTGGACCTGGCCTCGGAATTCCGATCGAGGAACCCGGTGCTGAACGAACGGGTGCTCCTGGTCGTCATCAGCCAGTCGGGAGAGACCGCCGACACCCGCGCGGCTCTCAAGGAAGGACTCGACAAGGGAGCGCAGTGCCGGGCCATTGTGAATGTCGTCGGAAGCAGCATAGCCCGGATGGCCCAGGGGGTGATCTACACGCATGCGGGCCCGGAAATCGGGGTTGCCTCCACCAAGGCTTTCACGACCCAGCTTATCGCGCTCTACCTCCTGGCGGCCTACTGGGCCTCGGAAACGGGCAAGCTGACGCGGGAGCAAACGGCTCAGATGATTCAGGATCTCATAGAGCTGCCGAGCAAGATGGAAAAGATCCTCTCCGATACGGACAAGATCAACGGGTGGGCGCGCAAATACATGGGCTTCAAGGATTTCCTCTACCTCGCCCGAGGCACGCTATACCCGATCGCCCTCGAGGGGGCGCTGAAGCTCAAGGAGATTTCGTACATACACGCCGAGGGGTATGCCGCCGGAGAGATGAAGCACGGTCCGATAGCCCTCATCGACACGGAAATGCCTGTCATGGTGCTTATCAAGCATGGCCCGCTCTTCGAGAAGATGCTCTCGAACATCCAGGAAGTGAAGGCGCGGGACGGAATTGTGCTGGCACTGATCGAAGGCGAAACAAGCGATGCGATCGGAGAAGCCGGCAATCAGTTCGGCATGCCGGTGACTTCGGACTGGCTCGCGCCCGTGCTCTTTTCGCTCCCGCTTCAGCTTTTCGCTTACCAGGTGGCGGTATTGCGGGGCACCGACGTGGACCAGCCGAGAAATCTCGCCAAATCCGTTACCGTAGAATAACCCTGCGATCACTCCGGGCGGGAGCGGCCAGATTCCGCGGCTCTTCGCCCGGTTTCGCGTGAATATAGAGAAAACTCCCGTCCTTTATCCTGTCAATCACCGCTTCCACGAATTCGGCGGGGATCGCAGGGCAGCCCAGGCTGCGCCCCAGCCTCCCCCGGTTCATCACGACGGCGTGCGGTTTTGCGTAGGAAGCACCGTGTATCACGATGCCCCGGGCGAGCGAATTGTCATTCACGCCCTTCTCGAGCCCGCACAGCTCCAGGCTCGGCCCATGCTTTCCGAAATATTTGCTCCCGGTCCTGAAAAATCCGCGCGGGCTTTGGAACGACTCGGGGCTGTTTGAAAAACGGGTCGCGTAGAGCCAGCCCGAATTCTTTCCGTGGGCCACGAGGCACTTGCGCACCTCTCCGGATTGCATGTTTATGAGATACATCCGGTTGCTGCTGGACGGTTTCGTGTAATCGATGATCGTAATGTAGCGCTTGTTGCGGAATTTCGTCCGGTTCGCCCTGAAAAACCGCAGCGCTGTGCGGCAGGCTTCGCTGTCGAGGAAGGCCCGGTCTTTCACAGGAGGGCTGTAGGCCGGCAGAACCCTGAGCATCGGCCGCCGGTTCCATGGGAGCATCTCCATCGACCAGGGTACCGCGATGATTGCCGCTGCAATGGACAGCGACAATAGGATGTATCGGAAACTATGCATATCCATCCCGGTTGTTGCGTAAAAATATTCCGAACATTTTAGCCATTGGGGAGAAAAATTCAAACCCCAACGGAAAAGCAGCCTCATTTGGAGTCGAAACGGGATAATCCTTAATGCTCCCACCGAGTTAAGAATTGACAGATCGCGGGAAAACTGTTACGGGAAAATTCTGGAAGCGGTGTTGTTTTCAGGCCCGGGAGGGTTTCTCAAGGGTGCCGGAAAGGTGCCCTTTGCATTTTAGGCTTGCAGGCGGACGAAGAGATGGGAACAAGCACCGAACGCATAATCATGGAAGGCCCGGCGATCCGGACAACCCTGGAACGACTGGCAAACGAGATTATCACCTCGACCATGGAACCGGGAAAACTGGCTCTGGTCGGCATTCACACAGGCGGAGTCTTTCTCGCCAGGCGCCTTGAAAATCTCATTTCCCGCAAACTGGCAATCTCCGTGCCGGTGGGCACCCTGGACATCACACTCTACCGGGACGACTGGACCCGGCTGCACGTGCAACCGATGCTCAGGGGGACCAATCTTCCCTTCCGCATAGACGACCTGGAACTCGTGCTGGTTGACGACGTGCTCTATACCGGCCGCACCATCCGGGCCGCATTGGACGCTCTGATCGACTACGGACGCCCCAGGCGCGTGCAACTTGCCGTGCTGGTGGACCGCGGTCACAGAGAACTGCCCATCAGCGGCCAGTTCATCGGTCTGGCACTCCAAACGCTCGCCGACGAGAAGGTCAACGTTCTCCTCAACGAGACCAACGGAATCGACAGAATCGTAATAGAAAAGCCACTTTAGGCCCGGGCTGATTGCTCATCGACGCAGAGTTGCTCCGTCCGGGCGCCGCAGTCCCAAATTTAGTTGAAAAAGCGGCCGTGACGTGGTACATGCTTCTTTCCTGAGCGGGAGTAGCTCAGTTGGCTAGAGCATCAGCCTTCCAAGCTGAGGGTCGCGGGTTCGAAGCCCGTCTCCCGCTCCAGGTTTACGAAAAATAAGAAAAGTGCGGTAGGGGTTTTGTAAAAATAGGACACTCCAAGGGCTTCCGAAGTTCGGAGGCCCTTTTCTTTTTCCATTTGCTCGTCTAGACGCGGCGGGAGTTGCATCTGCCGCTCATCCGTTCAAGTACACGATTGAGGGGCTCCAGGACTTAAGGGGCAGTGTTCAGCGTGCAATTCCTGGTCTGCTGTACGGTTTTCGATCAGTTCTCGAACAACCTGACGACGTTGTCGATGAAACCGGACAAATCCCCTGATACCCGCCTGCGCGGCTACAATCACAAGATTGTCTTGCGACGGGCGCTTGGTCTCTATCATAGCAGTACGCCGCTTGCCATTCTTAAAAAGGCCCCCCCGTTTGAACAAATCCATGTAATTCTCGGGCTCACCCTCCTTTGGCAGCTCAGACGTGCAGAGTCGTTCCCCATCCATGGAGCCTTTCACCAATATATCAGAGGGCGAAATCTTCCCACAAGCGAACCACCAAGCCGGTTTACATGTCGCATTCCGTATGGCATAGACATGACTGCTAAATCGGTTTTTCCAGCAATCACCGAAAGCCTTTAAATTTCTTTTCCGGCGGAGGAAAACTACACTTGAAGCGCGCATTCAACTCCTTTCTTTTCGCAGTCTTGCTCCTCTTTGCAGCCACCCTCGCCATTCTTACCTCGCTTCCCCACCTCGCCTACGCACAGGAGGACTGTCTAGCGCAGGTGTGGAAGGGGACCGTAGGTACGGTTCCAATGGTAATGGAGTTCCAGAATGAGGGCGAAGATGCAGTGCTGGTCGGCCGCTATTACTACCGAACGGGATTTGTCGATCTCCTGCTCATGAGCGACGACGCTAAGCCGGAGCGCTGGAAGGAACTCGACCCCAAGGGGAAGACCACAGGGTTTATTACCCTGACCTGCGCCGGCAAGGAGCTCACCGGTACGTGGGCTTCCCCGGACGGGGCAAAGACCCTTCCCATCGCCGCCGAAGCCGTGCCCTCGGGATCGTATCCCAAAATCCGCCTTGCCAATCTCAAGCCCGCTCTCGTCAAGCGCGAGGCTATCGGCAAGCGCAGATACGAACTCTTCAAGGCCCCCGGAGTAGATGACGTCCAAGGTATTCGCCTCATGGGTGAGGGCAAGCCTGTGGCCGACATTAACGACGCGCTCATGAGTCGTTTTACGGACAAACTCGATGAACACCTCGACTGCAAAGCCTTGGGGCGGTGGCGAGGTCGCGACGACGATACTTATGGGGTCAAACTGGAAATGTCCGTGGACGCCTGGAACAAGGGCTTTGTGGTGATCGCTGAAGAGCATTCACAGTACTGCGGAGGTCTCCACCCCGTGAATTATTCCGGGGCAACCGTCTACAATCTCCAGACCGGCCAACTGGAAGATACCTCGCAATGGCTCGTAGAACAATACCGTGAGAAAATCTCCATGGAGTCTCCCCTCGGCAAAGTCATCATGAAGGCCTATAATCGTGAGGATACATGCCCGGATTCCGTGCAGTTCACGGGAGAAGCAGCCTGGCCGACAGCCGAGGGGATCACCTTCCTTCCCTCAGCGAGCTACAGCGAATCCGCCTGCATCGAACCCGTCAGTGTCCCATACAAGAGCATGGCCCCTTACCTGTCACCATTAGGCAAAACAAACGTCCACCTCTTCCAGGGCGGCTAATCGCGTACCTGATGCCGACTAATTTCTACTATGATGCTCAAAATCAAAAGAGCCTTGGGAATAATTTCAGCCGCGTGCGACGCAATGTTGCCGGAAATGCAAAAAATGACCTACTTCGGAAATTGAAAATTGACCCACCTTCCATTATTCTGGCCGACCGTGAGGGTCGGCATGATAAGGAAGGAAGGGTATATGGAAATTAGAATCCTGAGCAGGCAAGGTACGAGATGGGCTCGTTCATCCTCACCTCCAATCTGAGTTTCGGCGAGTGGGAGCAAGCCTTCGACGGAAACACGGCACTAACATCCGCAATGCTCGATCGACTCCTTCATCATGCTCATGTCATCCGCAAAAACGTCTACGATACAACTCACGTCTCGCCGTTTGAAGCCCATGGCCCATTTCCATCGACATTTCAGCATACCGCATAACTGATCAGCCGCTATTGCTCAAAGCCAATTCGGTCCTGAGTTGGCATCCAAAAACTGTACAAGAAAAGCATGAAGCGGGATACGTTGATTTACCTGATATCAAATTCCACTTGCATAGTAACATACCGATCAATAATAACTAGAGTTACCAATCAATATATAATAGCAGTCAGTTATGGACTGCTTGCGTCACTTCATGGCATTAGAAGTGCAACCATAGTTGCAATGAAATGCAACTATTTCATCCTTGACATATAGCTTATCAGATGATTCCCTAACTTGGTAAGTATTCTCATATCTGCCCACTGTCCGGTACAGGTCAAAGAACATCCAAATATTCATTTGCAGGCTTTCAAGTTGTAGAGAAATCGGCGAACGCTCAGTCAATCAGTGGTAAACCAAAGGAATCGGTGGCGGATATACAATCGCGGAAGGCAGGTTCCGCCTGCCTTTCATTACCGAGAAGCAGTCACACAGATGGGAGCACGCGAGAGTCTCGCGCCCCACAAAGCGACGAAAGGAGAAAGAAACAATGAGGTCATCATTACGTGCTTTCCTTTGTCTCATGTCCCTGATTGCTGTGCTTTTCTTGAGCTCTTCCGTGTTCGCAGCAACACGCATGGTCGACTCAGACGGCTTTGCCTGTGCCAGCAGCTGCGATGGCGGATGCGCAGCCTACCAATCCATCCAGGCGGCAATCGACCGCAGCAAGGCCGGCGACGTGGTCGTCGTTTGCCCGGGTACCGAGCCCTATAATGAACAACTGGTGATCGACAAAAAGCTTACCGTCCAAGGCTTCAAGAACACAGCGGTGGTCGTTAAGCCTGTGGCGATGGTCGACAACACCTCGAGCTTGGCAACTGCGAGTCCAATCGCCGCGATCATGCTGGTCAAGGATACGAAGGGTCCAGTGGCCCTCACGAACCTCATCGTAGATGGTGCGGACTCCCCCGTGGCGTGTGGTCGCAACCCCGTCGGAATCTTCTACCGCAACGCCTCGGGCTCGGTGTCTGACTCCACTGTCCGGAATATCCGCATGGCTTCGGGAAGCGAGGGCTGTGGGGGTGGGATCGGCATCTTCGCCCAGAGCGGGCTCGCCCTCACCTCGAACGTCACGGTCAAAGGTTGCAATGTCCACGACTTCCAGAAGACTGGGATCGCCGGCAACGAAGTGGGCACAAAATTGACCGCGACCGCAAACGTGGTCTTGGGCGACGGTCCCATCTCGTACGTCGCGCAGAACGGCATCCAGATTGGCTATGGCGCTACGGGATCCCTCACGGACAATCGCGTGTCCGAGTTCGCGTGGACCCCTTGCGTTGATACCAACAACTGCGCATGGTGTTCCACCGGCATTCTCCTCTACGACCCAGATTCCCTGGCGACATCTAGCGTCAACGCCAACGGGAACATCGTAAGCCACACGCAGTGCGCGGGAATCTACCAATGGGGAAATTCAGGACAAATTGTCTCGAATTACGTCTCCGCGACCGATCCCTGGGACGGGATAGCGGTTATGGGCAACAACAACATGGTCAAGTCCAACACCGTTACCAAGAGCAACGAGTCGGGGATATGGCTGCAGGGCGACAAGAACTCAATTACCCTTAACCGTATCCAGGAGACGCCGATCGGCATCTGGATCGACAGCGGTACTGGCAACAACTACCCGACGAACTCGAATACATTTCCCAACGTCGGCGAGGCCATTCGCACCGGCGTTACCGATAGCGCCCTGATGATGATGCAGGCGGGTTCCAATGCGGACCGGAATGTCACTCCGGACCGCTTCTAACGACCCAGCTTCGAGATGCATACCGGGGGCACCGGCGACATCGTTATCGGCGCCCCCGGTGTCCTGCTGAGGGTCGCGGGTTCGAAGCCCGTCTCCCGCTCCAGGTTTACGGAAAATCAGCCTTCCTTGTTTGTGACTTATGCTTGCGGTTTTGGTTTTTGCGGGGTTCCCGGAGCGATCCGGGAACCCCTGTTGTTTGGGCGGGAGCTTCTCAGGGGAAAATCACTACTTCGACGCCGATATCGAAGGGGACGATTCCGCAAGCGGCATAAAGGCCCGGGAAATTTCGAAAGCCATCCTGGGGGGACTTCGGAGCAAGCATCAGTTGACGTTTTCGACAAACCCAACCAGGCCGAGCGCTTTTTGCACTACAACGGCAAGGTCGCGATATCCGACCGGCTTCATGAGAAATCCCGAGATACCGAGGGCGCGCGCGCCGCATTCATCGATTTTCTCGCTGAATCCCGTGCAGAGTACGATTGGAAAATCCTTGCGGATTTTGAAGATCTCCCTGGCCAGTTCGGAACCCGTCATCTGAGGCATGGTCTGATCGGTTATGAGCAGCTGGAAGCGCCCGGGGTGGGCCTTGATGGCCTCAAGGGCCTCCTGGCTGCTGCACCGCGCCGTGACGTTGTATCCCAACTGCTTCAGCATGGACTGGAGCAGCTCCACCATGACTTTCTCATCATCCACGACGAGAATGTTACCCACTCCCGTCGGGAGCGTGGCCTGCGAGAAAAGCGAGGTGGTGGAGGGTGTCTGGCAAATCGGGAGCAGGATGCGGAACGTGGTTCCCGCGTTTTCTTCGCTGACCACGGAAATCGCCCCCCGGAGGCTTTTGACGATTCCGTAGACCATGGCCAGGCCGAGGCCCGTCCCCTCATGCCCCTTCGTGGTGAAATAGGGATCGAAGATCCTGGCCCTAACCGCCTCGTTCATGCCGTGTCCCGTGTCGGCCACAATTATCTCGAGGTATTCCCCCAGGTCCAGTTCGGGAAATTCCGCCGACGATGCGGAGGTAATCCGGGTGATGTTCAGGTCGATCTGGAGGCGGCCGCCCTCCTCGGACATTGCGTGGGCGGAGTTTGTGGCAAGGTTCATGAAAATCTGGTGTATCTGCGAAGGATCGGAGAGAACCAGCGCCCGAGATGCGTTTGCATGGCTCCTGTAGCTCATGTCTATCGTTGCGGGCAAAGACGAGCGCAGCAGATTCACCGCCTCCTTGGCTATGATCCCGACCTCCACAGGCATGAGGATCTGCTCGGTCTTGCGGCTGAAGGTAAGAATCTGCTTGACCAGAGTCTTGGCGCGGTTGGCCGCGAGTACCACCTGCTCCATATTGTGGTGCAGGGGTGAGGCCGGGGAGATGAATTGAAGCGACAATTCCGAGTAGCCGATGATCGGTGAAAGAATGTTGTTGAAATCATGGGCGATGCCGCCCGCCAGAGTGCCCATGGCTTCCATCTTTTGCGACTGGAGGAGCTGGGATTCGAGGGCCTTTCTCCTGGTGATGTCTTCCGCATTGCCCTCGATGCTGACGATCTTCCCTTCTTTGTCGCGAACGGACAGCACATTGATGTTGGCCCATCCAATGGATCTGTTCTTTCTGTAAAACTGGATTTCGAATTCCTTTACCGTGCGCGCGCTTTCGATCAGCCGCATGAGCTCGGTCAATCGGTCTTGCTGGACGAAGATATCCCTTATCTTGAGCTCGCTTCCGACGAGTTCTTCCGGTGTTTCGTACCCAAGGAGTCTCGCATAGGCCGGGTTGGCGCTCAGGAGCTTTCCTTCCGGCGACATCTGGAAAATTCCCAACACTGCATTTTCAAAAATGCCCCTGAACTTGTGCTCGGCCTGGGTAAGGGCCTCCTCCATCCGCCTGCGCTCGGACATATCTCTGATGGATTCGATAGCCCCGATGACATTCCCCCGCGAATCCTTCAGGATGCTCGCCTTGCCGAAAAGGTACGTTCCTCCTCCCCGGAGGACCGGCATGTAGGCTTCTCCGGAAAGCACGGCTCCCTTCCTTTCCGTCTTGGCATAGCGGGTTTCCATGTCATCGGGCGGCCTGGAGACCATGTCGATGAGAATGGGCCTTCTCTCGCCGTAAAAGGGCAGAGCGTACTCGTAGTCGCCCTTGCCGAGGACCTCCGAGGCCTTGATGCCCGTCATTTCCTCGATGGCCCGGTTCCAGGCGATGACCTTGCCTTCGGTATCGATGACGAAGGTGGCGTCGGGAAGAAAATCGATAATATTCAAAAGCAGCTGCTGGGATTCACGAAGCGCGCCCCCCTGGCGAACAGCTTCCGTAATGTCCCTGATGGATTCGATACTCCCGACCCGCTTGCCCTGTACGTCGATAAGCGGCGCGGCGGAGGCGAGCACGTGCGCTCCCTTGTTTTCGTGAACGAGAGGCGCGAAGGTCTCCGCATAGAGGGTCCTTCCCTTTCTCCGGACTTTGCCGTAGCGAGCGTCGGACTCATTGTCGGGGAAATCGAGCAGATTGACCAGATGAGCGTGTTTCTCCCCATAAAAGGGGACACTGGATGCCCCGTCGCCCCGGCCCAGCATTTCGTCCTTGGGAACCCCGGTCATCTCTTCAATGGCGCGGTTCCAGGCGATGACTTTCCCCTTTTCATCGAGCACAAATGTGGCGTCCGGCAAAAACTCAATAATATCATTCAACTGCTGATTAGCAGCAATGAGGGCCTGCTTGTTCCTCTTGTTTTCGGTCTCGTCCACCAGCGTCTGTATCGCGCCGATCAACTCGCCCCGCGAGTCCCTGAGAGGAACCGCCGTAATCCGGAGCGTCTTTCCTTCTCCCCCCACGTCGGGACAGTACTCAGTCACCTCATAGCCTTCCTGCGAGGCAACCTTGCGGCATCCGGGATACCAGTGCTGGAACGCCTCATCGCTTTCCGAGTCGACCACCAGATCGGCGAGGGTGGGCCTGCTTTCCCTGTAAAATCCTTTCCAGTGATCACTTCCTCCCACCATCCGCCAGTCTTCAAACCCGCTGAGACCCTCGATCGCTTTATTCCACGAGAGCACCTTGTGTTGCTGATCGAGGACGAACGAGGGCACCGGCAGTCCCTGGATAATCCCGTGCAGGCGCAGTTGGCTCTCTTCGAGCGCTCTCTCGGCCCGCTTCCAGTTGGTGATGTCGGTCCCGATGTAGAACAGGCCCGCAATAGCCCCCTCCGCATTCCGGACCACCCTGTTGGTCCAGGCGATCCAGACCTTCCTGCCCGACCGAAGAGTGGTTTCGCTGAGGCTTTTGGAATAGCTCTCCGGACGCAGTCCGATCTGCTCGATCCAGTCCGCAAGAGTGCGCCCGGTCATCTCCATCCCGGGGACGATCTTCCCGACAACGTTTTTGCCCAGGAGTTCCCTGGCACTGTAGCCGAAAAAATCGAGGGCATATTCGTTAATGAAGCTCAGGCAACCGGTGATATCCACGCGCAGTATGATGCTGCTGGCGCTTTCGACCAACTCACGGTAGTCCACTCCATCCCGGTTGGCCGCCGTCTCTGCGGTTCGGCCCCAAAAAATGTCTTTTTCCAATGGCATGGCAGAACTCCAAATGCCCCGATTGAGGCGCATCGGAACCGGCAATTGCCGGCAACGCCCCCTATTAAGAGCCACAGACCCTCGTGAACGGATCTGCCGTCCATTCTCCAAGATGCCCCTGCCGCCAACGATTCAGGCGTCGGCAGGGGTTCACTCCCTTTTGCACGGGTCCATTCCCGAATAGGATCTGCGATTTGCTGCCCGGACCCGCGGTCTTACGGTGCTTGCTGATGCAAATTGCTAATAAACCGCCGTCCCTCGAAACCTCTCCTCAAGCGCAGGATTGCCGGCGCTTTCCTCGGCCATCGCGGCAATCATGTACTTCCGGGTATTCACGAGTCTCCTGAGAACCTCGGCAACCTCCCCGAAATCGGAATCCCTGAAGGTGAGGTAGCGCGGAAGCAAGCTGTGCCCGATCGTGACCAGGTCGTCATCCCGGCCGGGAAGGATCAGGACGATCCCCAAATCGGCAAGGAGATGGGACAGGGACTTTATTTTGGAGAGCTCATTCCGAGAGGAACAGAACAACACGGCAATGGAAAAGCCGTTTTCCGGGTGTTTGAGGCCAAGTTGCAGTTTCGAAGCGGAACTGAAGAATTCCACCTTCCCCTCGGGAATGATGGATTCGATTTCCCGCCGGACATCCCTGCCGCCGGCAACCTTCGTGTGTCCGTAGACGAGCACCCGCAAAAGCGTCTTCCTGCTGATTTGGTTATCTCCCGATACCCGGAAAGACAGCAATTTGGATGCCAACATGCAAGAGGATTGAAATAGTGAGAATTTGCGGAAAGATACACCGGGCAATCCGATGTGGCGGAGGCTCAATTCCGTATGGAAGGTCTCATTGCCGGATGTTTGTCCGGATATTCCGGACAACTGTTCGGGATTTCCGTCTAGTCGGGCCAGCCCAATCTCGAGATCCGATGTTTTTTCAGCATCTCGTAGAGCTGCGTCCTGCCGAGGCCCGAAACCCTGCAGGCTTCCCTGATGTTTCCCTTCGTGGAGGAGATGAGGGCCTCGAAGTATTTCTTCTCCCATTCGGAAAGGATCGTTTCCCTGGACTGCTTGAATGGACTTACGGTTACTCCGGGGGACATTTCCGGAAAAACCGGGGTATCCTCCGGTTGGGCTTTGGCGCGGCTCCGCGCAAGACTCGCCCGGATGTTCACCGGCAGGTGCCTGACGAAGACCACCGGCTCCCGGGTCGCCGCCGAAATCGCCGTCCGGAGCGCGTTCATCAGTTCTCTCACATTTCCGGGCCACGTGTAGCTGAGAACCGATTCCATGAACTCGGGAGACAACTCCTTGGGGGTGATTCCGAAGCTCTCGAAAAGCTGTTCCGTCAAATGGGATACGAGTTCGACAATATCCCCGGGCCGCATCCGCAGGGGAGGAAGGTGGATGGCAATCGAGCGGAGACGGAAGAGCAGATCGTCCCGGAAAAGCCCGTTGCGCGACATGGCGTCCAGATCGCGGTTGGTCGCGGCAATGAGTCTGAAGTCGCTCGCGATTTCGCGGCTGCCCCCCAACGGCCTGAAGGACCGTTCCTGCAATACTCTCAGGAAAGCCTTCTGCATCGACATGGACAGCTCCCCGACTTCATCGAGGAACAGAGTCCCACGGTCCGCCTGCTTTATGAGCCCTTCCTTGGCCCTGTCCGCCCCGGTAAAGGCCCCTCTTTCGTAGCCGAAAAGAGCGCTTTCCACAAGGGTATCCGGCAATGCGGCGCAGTCCACCACGACCAGACGGTTCCGGGCGCGCGCACTGTTGAAGTGAATCGCTCGTGCAAACAGTTCCTTGCCCGTGCCGGTTTCCCCCGTAATGAGCACGTCCGCTTCGCACTGGGCCGCCTGCCCGACCAGTTCGATACACGCTGCGAGCTGACGGCTGCTCCCGACGATGCCTTCGAGCTTTAGCTGCTTCTCCTGCTTTTGCAGCTTGAGCGTGTTCTCCCTGTACTGCAGCACCCGCTTGAGAGAAAGCCGCACGTTGCTGAAAGAAAGAGGTTTATGCAGGTAATCCCAGGCGCCGCTCCGGATCGCCACCTCCGCACCGTCCGGATCGCCATAGCCGGTCATGACAATCACCTCGGGAGCCGAGGCCGAGGCCTTGAAATCGTCGATGGAATCCAGGCCGTTTCCGTCCGGCAGCCGGACGTCGAGAAACACCAGGTCCCAGTCCGCCGAACCCGTTTTCCCGATTCCTTCCTCGATGGTCGGACACGAGGTACTCTCATGCCCCAAACGCGTGACCATATCGGAAAGAGCGGCGGCAACGTCGAAATCATCCTCTATGATCAAAACCTTCGCCATTACAATTTGTCCATGCTTTCAGGGCCCCGGCCATTACGGATCTCAGGAATGCAGACGCCGTTGCGGAAAGTAAAGCAGGAGTCCCTCGAAAGATGCACCCCGGATAGAAGGACTTATCAACCCCGATACATCGCGAAGAACATCGCATCGACTTCAGGGTGCAAGAGGATTAGTCTTAGACATACCTGTTAATTCATTTTATAGTAAATTGTCGAATAATTCAAATACTTCCACTTTTTCACGCCGTTCCGAATCCTTCGTTGTCCGCGGGTCTGGTTCAGGAGCAGCCGTAACCGCCGCGACTGCGACGGCATGAATGCTCTCGCCGCGTTCGAATCGGGTCCCAACGGCTTTGATCTCGTTGCAGTCGACTGCGTGATGCCCCTGCTCTTTGGCGTCCCGAGAGGCATCAACGTGAACGCAATTCGCGTATCGGTCAGCCCGTATTCATTCAGATCAACTTTATACAAAGGCTCCCCATTAACTTTTTTCCCTCAAGTCTGGTATAAGTATTGCTTAAAAATGAACCACTGCATGATGTCTACAAGTATTCGGGCAGACTGTGGTTGCGGCTGGCACACTCGAGCGAGCTTGCATTTCGGAATTATACGCATTTTGGGGCTGATCCAAGCGTTTTACGCCTTTTTTATTCACAGTAGGTTGGTTTGCGCACAAGAACTTCCACATTGGACCATTTACAAAGGTTATACGGCGGAGCTGAAAAAAGCGGCCTGCTTAGGCAAACTGAAAGAACAGGACATACAAGGATGTACTTCCTCTTTTTCAGGAATATCGGTCATGCCCGGGGGCGGTCCGAGTCAACCGCTCCACTTCTGTGGAAAAACATGGGCCGCCTTGTCGCTGTCTCTTTTTTCCTGATGCTCGTTGCTCCCATGCCCGGATGGGCACAACCGGAGGCGCCGTCTTCCACGGAAGAGATCTTCTTCCGGGAGGTGCCCTCGGTTTACGGCGCATCCAAGTTCGAACAGAAGGTCAGCGAGGCGCCCTCCTCCGTCAGCATCGTGACTCAATCCGACATCAAGAAGTTCGGCTACCGGAACCTGAGCGACATCCTCAGAAGCGTCAGGGGCTTTTTCACGACCTATGACAGGAACTACTCCTATATAGGCGCGCGGGGATTCGGTCGGCCGGGGGATTACAACACCCGGGTGCTCCTCATGGTGGACGGCCACCGAATAAATGACGGCATTTACGACCAGGCGTCCATCGGGAACGAATTTCCCGTCGACGTCGATCTGATCGACAAGGTGGAGGTCATACGCGGTCCGAGTTCTTCAATTTACGGCACAAACGCCTTCTTTGGAGTCATAAACATCGTAACCAGGCGCGGCCGGGATCTGAAGGGGGCAGAGATGTCCGCCGAGGCGGGTCGCTTCGATACGTACGGCGGGCGCGCCAGTTACGGGGACAGGTATTCAAACGGCATTGAGTTTCTCGTGTCGGGGACATACTCCAACAGTCCGGGGGGGGACCGTTACTATAAGGAGTTCGATCACCCCTCGACCAATCGCGGAATAGCGAGTGGATGCGATTGGGAGGAATACTACAAGCTCTTCTCAAAGGCGACGATGCGCGATTTCACTGTGCAGACGCTCTTCAGCTCGCGGGATAAGGGAATTCCCACCGCCCCCTGGGGAGCATGGTTCAATCAGTCCAACACGGCAACAACAGATCAAAGGGGCTATTTCGACCTCAGCTACGAACGCAGTTTTTCAAACGATCTTTCGTTAAACAGCCGCGTCTATTACGACCACTACCAGTACAGGGGCATCTATGCCTATAACAGGGCGGCATCGGGAGAGCCGCTGAGCCTCTACGATCTGAGGGATTTCGGAAAGAGCGACTGGTGGGGCGGGGACGTACAGATCACAAAGATGCTGTTCCGGAATCACAAGCTGCTCGTCGGTGGAGAATTCAAAGATATTTTCCGCCAGGATCAGGGCGTCTACCAGAGAGATCCGAACTCGGTTGTGCTTGATTCCAGGAAGTCGTCTTTCAACGGCGCCGTTTTCATAGAAGATCAGTACCGCATCTTCAAAAACCTGATCCTGAACGCGGGAGCGCGCTACGATTACTACGACACGTTCGGAAACACCCTCAACCCGCGGGTGGCGCTCATCTACAACCCCTTCGAGAAGACGTCGCTCAAGCTGATTTACGGCGAAGCCTTCCGCGCGCCCAACGCCTACGAGCTCTATTACATGGACGGGTTCACGACCAAAGCGCCCCGGGATCTTCAGCCCGAAAAGATTCAGACCTACGAGGCGGTCTGGGAACAATACCTCGGCGACCGCCACAAGATGACCACGGCGCTGTATCACTACAGCATCGACGATCTGATCAGTCTGCAAATCGATCCCGCCGACAACTTGCTCGTTTTCCGGAACATGGGCCGGGCAAAAGCAACGGGGGTGGAGTGGGAATTCGAAACAAAGTGGAAGGGTGGAATCGAAAGCCGGATAAGTTACGCCTTCCAGGAAGCGCGGGACGATGCGACCGAATCGCTGCTGACAAATTCACCCCAACACCAGGCGAAACTGAACCTGCTGTTCCCCCTGATCAGGGACAAAGCTTTTCTCGGGACCGAATTCCACTACGTGAGCCCGCGCAAGACCATTGCGGGCAGGAACTCGGATAATGTCGTTTTGACCAATATCACCCTTTATACGCAAAAGTTCATGAAGGGACTCGAGGTCTCGGCAAGCATCTACAACCTTTTCGATCAGAAATACGGGGATCCAGGGTCGGATGAGCACCTCCAGGACCTCATCGAGCAAGATGGCATCAATTTCAGAGTCAAGGTAACGTATTCCTTTTGATATGGCGGCCTTCCGTTCGACCCTATACGTTCTTCTCGCGACTTTTCTGTCCGTCATCCTTGGCGAGCCGGACCGGTGCCCTGCTGCGCAAGATCTGAAGAAGGCTTCGATCCTTGTGGTTACAAGCCACAACACGCCTCCTTACCAGGAGATGCTGGCGGGCTTCAAGGCAGAGATCGCAAAGCGCGGAATCCAGGCGGAAATCTCGGCTTATTCGCTTGACGAGAACCCGGGCGGCACTCAACTTGTCGAAAAGATCCCCCGGGACCGGACCAGCCTGCTCTTTGCCATCGGATCCAAGGCTCTGGACGCGGTATCGAAAGTTCCTCCCGAGATCCCAATCCTGACCGGACTGATTCCCACCGCTCCCGAATCCGGAACCAGAGGGAACGTTACCGGTGTGACAATGGAGTTTCCAGTCGAAGACCAGTTCGAAAAAATCCGTCAGTTCCTCCCCAATTGCCGCAACATCGGCGTTGTATACGGCCCCCCCAATGCAAGCAGGATTGAGCACGCCACGAAAGTTGCGGCACGCATGGGGTTCACTCTCCACGGGCGCCAGATAGCGGGTCCGTCCGACCTTCCGGCAGCCCTTGACCACCTCGCCAACCGCGTCGAAATTCTCTGGGGCATTCCGGACGAACTTGTGTTCACCCCCCAGACTGCAAAACACATCCTTTTGTATTCACTGAGAAACCGCATCCCGCTTGCAGGCCTTTCAGGAGTCTGGACAAAGGCCGGCGCACTGTATTCCCTGGAATGGGACTACCAGGATATGGGCGCGCAGTGCGCGGAGATGGGCGCCAGGATTCTCGGAGGAACCTCCCCGGGCAAGATTCCCTTCATCGGTCCCAGAAAGATGGTCTACTCGCTGAATCTCAAGACCGCCGCTCATATGAAACTCGAAATCCCCGAGAGTATCGAGAAGAGCGCTCTGCTTATTTTCAGGTAGGATGGAGACAAATGCTTCGCTGGCCGCATCTTGGAATCGTGACAAAGCTCAACATCCTGATGATCGTTTTTATCCTGACAACGTCCGCGGTTACCGCCACATTCCTCATATATCGCGAGGTAAACAACTCCTATGAGGAACTCGTTCGGCACGGCAGGAGCGCTGCCGCCCTGGTGGCGCAGAACAGCGAATTCGCGATATACACGAAAAACAGGATCTCGCTCGCCCAGATCATCGCAAGTCTCGGCGAACCGAACCTCGCTCACGTCAGGTTCATGGACAGGGATCGGGAAACCATCTTCGAAACGGGAACCCGCGTAACCATCCCGCTGGCGGGGGAACGGCTCGGCCAGCAAGTGACTCACGAAGGCCTGATCAATCCTTTCGACGGCCTGCGGTACATCGACATAATCGCCCCGGTCCTGTCCGTCCCGGACATTGATTTCAATCTCTTATCCGAGCCGGAAATCGAGGGGGGACCTCACATCATCGGGTACGTTCAGATGGATTTCAGCCTGCTGGAGAGGGCCACGCACATACGCGAGTTCCTGGTCGCGACCATACTTTTCACGATATGCCTTGTCGTGGCCGGCGTTGCCATAACGGTGAGCATCACAAAGAAGATCGCATCCCCGATTCGGGAACTCGCGGAAATTGCGCAGGAGATCTCGGAAGACAAGATCGACCAGCACATCGAGATCAATACGAAAGACGAAATCAGCGAACTCGCCCGGGCTTTCAACCGGATGCTCGAACGGCTGAGGCTGTTTCGGGAGCAGGTCGAGACCTATCAGATCTCGCTCAAGGAAGATGTCTCGAGGAGCGCCGAGCTTGCCCGGCAGGCCGAGGCGGCAAGCCGCGCCAAATCGCAGTTTCTGGCCAATATGAGCCACGAAATCAGGACCCCGATGAACGGCGTGCTCGGCATGGCCGAACTCCTCCTTTTGACGGAGCTCACCGAGTATCAGCAGGACCTTTCCAGGACGATTCTCTCCTCCGGGAAGACACTTCTGAGGGTCATAAACGATATACTCGACTTCTCCAAGATCGAAGCCGGGAAGCTCGAGCTTGCCTCCTCGGACTTCGATTTGAGCGAGGTCGTGAACAGCGCCGCAATGATTTTCTCGGTGCAGGCTCGAAAGAAAGGCCTCCTTTTCGAAAACGGATTTCAAACCGATAAACCGGTTCTGGTGAGGGGCGACCCCGGAAGACTGACTCAAATCCTCTATAACCTGATAGGAAATGCCGTCAAATTTACGGAAAGGGGTTCCATTGCCCTCGGCGCGAGGATGTTGAGCCGGGACTCTGAAAACGGCCTGTGGGAGTTCAAGGTCCGCGACACCGGAATCGGCATCGCCCGAGAAGCGCAGCAGCACATATTCGAGTCTTTCACCCAGGCCGACGGCACGACCACGAGGAAATACGGCGGCACGGGCCTGGGGCTGGCCATCTGCAGGCAACTCTGCCGCCTGATGGGCGGAGACATCGCGGTCGAAAGCGAACCCGGAACGGGAAGCACATTCACCTTCACCATTTTGCTCGGAAGCCGTGATGGAGAGCGAAACCCCCTGCCCGCACCGAAACCGGCCCCTCCTCCGGAACCCGAAGAGAGATCCAAGGAGGCCTCCGGCAGAAAATCCGTGCTCCTGGCCGAAGACAATCAAATCAACCAAAGGGTCGCCAAACAGATGATCGAAAAGCTCGGCTTTCAGGTGGACCTCGCCGCAAACGGCAGGGAGGTGCTCGACTCGGTGTCTCTCAAGTCTTATGATCTCATCCTGATGGATTGCCAGATGCCGGAACTGGACGGCTATGAGGCGACCAAAGCGCTGCGGCGGATGGAGGCATCCGAAAACAGGCGAAGAATGCCGATTGTCGCCCTTACCGGCTTTGCAATGCAGGGAGACCGTGAGATGTGCATCCAGGCGGGCATGGACGATTATCTGGCAAAACCCTTTGATCTTGCCGAGCTCAAACTGGTTCTCGAAAAGTGGCTTTCCGCATGAGCGGAAGATGACCCATCGATGTCGCGCACCCGCAAGCGGTGCAAGAGACGGTTCGCATTGATAAATGAACGCTCTTTATACTATGATTAGGGAAAACGTCTCGATACAGGAGAAACCGTAATGTGCGAAGCCAATGCGTATCTTTTGAAAGAGGGGAAAGAAGAGCTGATCCTGGAGGCCGTCGACAAGGTGGAAAACGAGGGCGACACGATCAAGATTGAGAATATCTTCGGGGAACGGAAAATCATCCAGGGCCGAATCCGAAGCATGTCGCTCGTGGACCACCGTATTCTCATCGAGAGCTGAATCGGAGCAGCCCGGGCGGGAAGGCTCGCCAAAAACCATCCCGGCCTGGCGCACGATGGAAAAGGGAGGGCCCTACTTTCCGCGATCGGGTTCTTTCGAAGCCCTCTTGAAACAATACCAGTCGATTTGCCTGCACACTCCGCGGACAAGCTGGACATCCCGCCCTCGCAACTGCACGCGGCTGAAAAACC
Source organism: Desulfobacteraceae bacterium (assembly GCA_021372055.1). GTDB lineage: Bacteria > Desulfobacterota > Syntrophobacteria > Syntrophobacterales > Syntrophobacteraceae > SbD1. The sequence continues at coordinate 21,635 of JAJFVB010000009.1, forward strand.
GCCTCATGCTCATCATCCAATAGTCGGGATTTTCCGGGTTGATGAAATTTATCTTCGTGAGTGTTTCCTTGAGATGTTTGTACATGCCCTCGAGTTCCCCGCGATTTGCGAGCCGGGGGACAAATCCCTTCCTCTCCTCCGAAGAAGCCTGATAGAGCTCGTAGGTCACTATCATGACCGACTGCGCAAGGTTGATGGAAGAAAAATCGGCCGTCGGGATGTTCAGGAGGGCATCGCAGTAGGTGAGGTCCTCGTTCGAGAGTCCGCGGCTTTCAGTGCCGAAAAGGACTGCGACCCTATTTTTCTGGCTAATTTCGATCAGTTCCTGCGCGAGTTGCCTCGGCTGCCTCACGAACTGGCGGTGGGAACCCATGCGGGCCGTGGTGCCGACCACATAATGAAATGAGGCGAGTGCGTCCTCAAGGGAGTCATAGACCTCCATGTCGGCAACGACGTCTTCGGCATTGTGGGTTGCCATCCTCAAGATTTTCGTCAGATCGCAATCGATGGGATTGACAACCACAAGCCGTGGAATGCCCATATTCTTGACGGCCCGCGCAGCAGCGCCGATATTTTCGGGATAATGGGGCGAGTTCAGCACAATCGCGATATTTTCCAGGTTTATTCTCATTTCACCGCATCTGTTTTGAGTGATTCCCTAGGAACTTTTCCGGGCAAGTTATACCCCGATAACTCGGAATGTTCCAGTCTGCGGCCGTTGGATCGATTCAATTTTGCGGATCGGATTCCAAACCCGTTCAGGAAAAGCCCGGTTTTCTTGTACTGCTTCTTTTGCCGAAGTGTGCCTCTTGTACATTTCCAGCTTTTATCTCAACACAAAAGATGATAAAAAGCCTCGCTTCGGCTTCGCGGATCTGCCTCTGCCCCCGATCCATTTGAATAAAAGCCGTTTAGATGAACCTTCAGACAGATTCACACACCCCGCACAAGTCGCTGGCCTTAATAACGAGAAAGATACAGGGGACCTGAACAAAGATCGCGCACATCGAAAGTGGTTGCTGCCATTTCTATTTTTGTCGGGATACCTTTCCCAAAAAAAAGTTCTTGAAAAGTGGCAAAGGAAAGTTATATTTTTATAATTAAATAGAATGCTATTAGTGGTGCTCAGAGCAAGTTCGCTCAGGTTCGCTTGATCCTCCATCTGTTAAGGCGGTATTAAGCCTGATCCGGGAACGATTTAAAATATCTGTTGAGGAAGTGTAAAATAATTCTTTAGGAGGAAAACGTGAGGAAACTGCTGGATATTGCAGCTGAGATTGTTCAGGCACAAGCCTCCGTCGGGCAGATGTCTGCGGAACAGATTGAACAGTCTCTCGTGAAGACATTTTCGACGCTGCAGAAAATGCAGAAGGCCGAAGAAAAGGGTGTCCTGCTGGACACTGTTCAGGAAGAGGCGGCCGCCGAGGATCTCGCTCCGGCGAAAAAAGAACCCCGCGAGTCTATTCAGGATGACAGAATAGTCTGCCTGGAGTGCGGAACGGAGATGAGGCAGCTTACGACAAAGCACCTCAGCTCGCATGGTCTCACTCCCCGCGACTACAAGAAGAAATGGGGATTTTCGCTGAAGCAGCCCCTTTCCGCCAAGT
>JAJFVB010000010.1 GCA_021372055.1 Desulfobacteraceae bacterium
TACTCTTGGGAAGTCACCTGTGTGGAAGATGTTTCCAACAGGTCGCCGATCAACTTCGCCACCTGGAGGCGGTGACCCGGCAAGCTTCGGTATGGCAGCGCCGCAGTTGGCCCCGGCCGGACCGGTCGCAAAAAAACAGCCGCCGGGGGATGTTTTCAGGTTCTGGTATTCATCGCTCATCGATCTTTGCCGGTCTTTGAACCCGGACCGGCTCACGGGCCTGTAACAAGAGGTGCAACCGTTGCTGATAGTGAAGCATCAACCTGCAGGGATCGTCACAATGGGCGCTCCTTCTTTACCCCCGGTTTCAACGAGCGTGAATATGAACATGAGGAAAGTAAACATACGCTTGGACGGCAGATCGCGGTCATCGATCCAAAACCAGAAATCGTGGTACGGCACCGCTATAAATACATCAGCGGGCTTTTCTCTGGAACTCCGGATTCGGATCAGGGGGCTCAAGAAACCGCTCAGGGCGGATTCCTCCATCTGCGTCGGGTTCACCCTTTTTTCTGCGACATGGATTTCAGGTACCTCAATATAGGAAGCGAGATCAATGATAATCTCCAGGATGGAACGACTCAGAATAGCCAACTCGCGGTCATTCTTCGCTACAGCGCCATACGCGATGGTGAAATCCTGAGCTTTGGGGTCGAGTTCCAGCATCTTTCGCACGGCAAGGCTGTCTTCGTGGGTGGCCTTATCCACCTTGCCGCGCAAAGTCAAAAGCGTCGCTTCCCGATCATTTTTCTTTTGAACGCGAAGACCAATAGCCCCCGAAGTCTGGAGCCGGCTCAGCATCTCAAGCAAATGTGAAAACTCCAGGTCTGCAGGGCGTGACCGTGCCGCTCCCCCGAATCGATTTCGAATCCCGTTAATGGAATGAACGCATAGCCTCAGTACCAGATCAACGGAGTAATTCGCCTGGATCAGGCTGAGAATGGCCGAAGGCGGGATAGGCGTCATGAGGCTTCGCGCGAACTTCTCTCCCGTGAGCGGACTGTAGGTAATGGTGGGGCGATCGATATAGCGGGCAATGCCTCCTGCGGACTGGGTGTTGGTCAAAGCGGAAGTAACCGGGTCTGCCCACGTGAACTGCAGGTTTAGCTGGCTCTCGAGCGAATACTGGTTGATGACCGATGCGACCTCGAGAAACGTCGGCGTGTCTCCGTATCTCAGCTTGACCATATTCACCAGCATCTGGGCTTTCCAGGAATCGGAAATGGCAGCGGTGTAGTCGAACCGGTCGCGGGCAACGGTGTGCGGCCCGATGGCTGCGCACCCCGCAACAGCCAGAAAAGGGCTGACGAGAAGAGCCGATTTGATCCATTTCCTGATGTTCATTACCGAGTGACCCTTTCGCATTCGTGTGCCCTGCACCCATTCCGGAAAATGGCCCCCCAAGGCCGGAGAATCACGTAGAGACCCTGACCGCACCTCTCATCCGCAGACCGTTCATATACCTCAGCTGTAAAAACAACTTTCAAAAGACAGGGACAACCCGTGAGAGCCCCACCAAGCAGTTATGCAAGTCCTCGGGCAGACGGTTCGGAAAGATGAATCACCACTGCTTACCGCTTTTTCGAACTGTCAAACGCCGCGCGCTTGCCGGCCCTCAGGGCGTCCTCGGGATCGAGCCGGCCGAACAGTTCGATCAACTTGGCCACCAGTCCCGTCCAGCCGGTCTGATGGCTCGCGCCGAGCCCCGCTCCGTTGTCGCCGTGGAAGTACTCGTAGAAAAGGATGTGGTCCCGCCAGAAGGGGTCGTCCTGAAACTTCTTAGTCCCTCCGTACACCGGGCGTCTGCCTTCCTGGTCCCTCAAGAAGATTCGGGTAAGCCGATCGGCAATCTCTTTGCTCACCTCGAAAAGGTTCATCATCCTCCCCGAACCTGTTGGGCACTCGATCCTGAAGTTGTCGCCGTAATAGAGATAGTAGTTAAGGAGTGCGCGGATAATGAGAGCATTGACCGGCATCCAGATAGGCCCCCGCCAGTTCGAGTTGCCGCCGAACATCCCGCTGTCCGACTCCGCGGGCAGGTACTGGACCCGGTATTCCTCACCATTCACGTGGAAGATGTAGGGATGTTCCAGGTGATAGCGCGACAGGGCACGTATGCCGAACGGGCTCAGAAATTCGCTCTCATCCAGCATGCGAGTGAGTATCCGGCGAAGTCTTTCCTGGCTGACAAGGGCCATGATGCCCCGGTTTGCGACACCCAGGTGGCCCGGCCCAGTGGCATGCATACTATCGAGAAGCTCCGGCATACGTTTGACGCGGTTTACCCAAGTCTTCGCCACACCGGGCAACTGGTCCCTCTGCCACTCTTCAATTACCGATGTGGCACATAGGGGGAGAAGTCCTACCATAGAGCGCACCTTAAGGCGCTGGGCACTCCCGTCGGGAAGCCTCAGAACGTCGTAATAGAAACCGTCATCCTCATCCCACATGCCGTCGGTCCCCATGCGGTTCATCCCCGAGGCAATCCACATGAAGTGCTCAACGAATTTCGAACAGAGATCTTCGTAGTTGGCGTCGTGCGCAGCCAGTTCGACACTCAGCTCAATCATATTCTGGCAGAAGAACGCCATCCAGGCGGTGCCGTCCGCCTGCTCGAGATACCCGCCGGTGGGAAGAGGCGCGCTACGGTCGAAAACACCGATATTGTCAAGCCCGAGGAATCCCCCTTCAAATACGTTTTTACCTTGCCGGTCCTTGCGGTTAACCCACCAGGTGAAGTTCAGCATCAGCTTGGCGAAGGCACGCTTCAGGAAATCAATGTCCCCCTCGCCGCGCATGCCACGCTCTGTACGGTAGAGGAAGAGAGTCGCCCAGGCATGAACCGGGGGGTTCACATCGCTGAAATTCCATTCGTAGGCGGGAATCTGGCCGCTCGGGTGAAGATAGATTTCGGTGAGCATGAGACTCAGCTGCTCTCTGGCGAAGTCCGGATCGACAACACCGAGCGCGAGGGTGTGAAACGCCAGATCCCAAGCCGCATACCAGGGATATTCCCATTTATCCGGCATGGAGATGATGTGATCGTTTACCATGTGAAACCATTCTCGGTTCCGCAACTGCCGGGTATGTCCGTGAAGCGGGTGTGCGTGGTGCTCCTCGAGCCATTGATCCGCATCGAAGTAATAGTACTGCTTGGTCCAGAGCATGCCGGCCAGAGCCTGCCGCATGACATTGGCCTCATCATCGCCGGCAGATGGAGGAATGACGGATCGGTAGAACTCGTCGGCTTCATCCAGCCTGGCCGCAAACACCTTATCGAACGCCTTATCGAATGGGTTTCCTTTCGGCTTGGCTGCCGAACTCATCAACCTCAGTTTGATGACGGCAGCCTCCCCTCCCCCGACATCAAGATGATAATGGGCGCAGGCCTTGGTCCCCGTCTGTTCAGGGTTCACCGCGGCGAGCTTCCCATTCACCACATACTCGTTAATCCCGTCTTTTACGTAGGGACCGGCGTTGGGCGAGCCAAAGAGGCGTTCGTTATTGGTTTCATTGTCCGTGAACAGGAGAATCGGATCACCATCGCAGACGAGTGTATAATCCTGCAGTGATTCCTGGAACAGCGGGTCTGTGTGGTGGACGTAAATGGTTCCGTTCCCGGATTCGGCAAGGGCTTGGAGAATCGGCTTTGAACCGCCGCCGGACCAGGTCCAGGTGTTTCTGAACCAAATGGTGGGCAGAACATGGATGGGGGCAGCGTCCGGCCCACGGTTACAAACGGTAATCCGGATCAGGATGTCCTCTGGAGCGGCTTTGGCATATTCCACGAAGACATCGAAGTAGCGGTCTTCCGAAAAGACCCCGGTGTCGAGAAGCTCGTACTCCATTTCATGCCGTGAACGCGCACGATTGGTCTTCACCAGGTCAGCGTAGGGATAGGATTCCTGGGGGTACTTGTACAGGAATTTCATGTAGGAGTGGGTGGGCGTGCTGTCTAAGTAAAAGTAATACTCTTTGACATCCTCTCCATGGTTCCCTTCGCTGTTGTTTAGGCCAAACAGCCGCTCTTTGAGGATGGGGTCTTTCCCGTTCCACAGGGCCAGAGCAAAACAAAGCGACTGGTGGTCGTTGGAAATGCCGCCCAATCCGTCCTCGCCCCAGCGGTAGGCGCGCGAACGGGCTTGGTCATGGCTGAAATAGTTCCAGGCATCTCCGTCGTCGCTGTAGTCTTCACGCACCGTCCCCCACTGCCGCTCGCTCAGGTATGGCCCCCACATCTTCCAGGGCAGACCCATTTTTTGGGCTTCCTCCAGCCGTTTCTTTTCCTCTGAATTCCCCGGATCTTTCATACCAGTCTCCTTCCAGTCACGCTAAGAAGGCCGGAGCCAGGCTCTCCCGAATTCTTCCGGTGAAATACCCTCTGTTGTTTGATTGGCTGCCGTGCCCCTTTTTGGTGTACGCTGATTTTCCATCAGGACGAATGCACTTGTTATCAATACCCACAGCGGGAATGCCAAGCCATGTTGCGTGTTAGAATCCCGTTCCCAGGATAAACGGTGGCAAGACGGTCTTCATTAGCGGGAAGTCGGTCACGCACCACGCGCACTAACCCTGGCAAGGCTCTGCGGGCAAACGGCACCGGGGGCGGAACCGGCGCCACGGCGCTCATACCGGTCACAAGCGGTATGTTTATCCCCGTGGAAGAGGCCTTAGCTGAAGTGCGGAGGAGGACCAAAGTTGTGGTCAGTAGGACCGAAAAGAGAATCCCGGCAATCGTAGCGGCGCACGGGGTTTTCAACCATTTTCGGATGAGCGGCGAGGCTTGGTCCGGTCTTGGTGCCAAGGGGAATACCTCCAGGTCGCACAATGCCCTCTCGAACGCCCAGAGCGAGTTATCCAGAAAATGTCATCCTCCACTCTCGATCCACCAGGCGGGAGAGACTTAGAAGTAAACATCCGGTCAGCCACGGTAAAGAGGTTGTTTCATAAATCCTCCGCCGTGGATGCTTATAGGCCGGTCGGGACCAATCAAAGGCTTGCCTTGAACTTGATACAGGAGTTCGGAGCAGGTCAAGGGAGGTGCTCATTCGGAAGCTGGATGAAATACCGGTCCAATACAATGAACCGCCAGGATTTAGCCTATTCCGCCGGTTTCTCAGGTAGTTCCGCTTCCGGCACAACCTCAGGTCCAGGTGCTTCGGTTCCCGCAGGAATCAGGTCCTCGAAAATCAGCTTGCCTTGGAAAAGGACGACTTTCCTGTCCCGGAAATGCGAGTATTTCACATTGCGCAAATCGGTGGCGAAGGTGGAAATGCCGCTCGGTGACCATCGGGAACTTCTCCAGTACGGCCGCAATCAACTCTGGGCGTGAATATGTCCCGTTTTCGAGGCATTCACGAATAAATTCAATGTGCGGGCGCTTTGAAATTCTCAGCTTGGCTGCGGGCTTTTCCGTGGTCTGCTCGGTTGCAGGTTCCTGGGTCTTTTCTTCGCCGCCGATTGACAGTCCAGCCGTTTTGAGCGGTCCATGGTTTTCCAGGCCTCCGGCTTTGCCGGAGGTATCTGACTGTATTTTGTATCTCTGCAGGTTTAGGTCTATTCCAATCGGACACGTGATGTCAATCCACATGCCAATTATTGTCGCGCAATTACGCGATCCAGCGCTGTGGAGAAATTCATTTCATAATACGCCATGACTTCTTGTCACAAGAGAGGATCGCTGGACTTTTGTCATCAGAGGCAAAAGTGCCGCCGAATTCACTACCGAGAAGCCACTTTCTCGGCCTAACCCGTATCCAACCCAGCCCGTTCAAAGCCTTGAGAAATGGCGATCTGGTGGCTTTTTAATGTGGTGAGGAGGGAATAGATGGCGGTAGCAGGCAAGCAGATGGCAAGAATCTTACGGCGGCATGATTATGCCGACGGCAAAAGACATATCTCTCCGGTTCTCACTCGCCGGAGATTTCCCCGCGGCTTCCTGAATTTTTCATAAAACGGTTCATAAAACGAGTACCTTCGGGTATGGTGATGGTAGATACGAAGTTTGAAATACGCCGGATCCCGAAACCCATAAGCCTGCCGTGATGGTCTTGATTTTATTGATGAGGCCTTCCACTGCTCCGCTGGTGATGTGGTAAGCTTACGTCGAGCCTGAAGACTTCGGCGCGCGAATCTGAAAAGTTTTCTCTCCGAACCTTGCGTGGTGGGTTGCCTGTGGAAACGCTTGAGGAAGTCCTTTTTGGCCTATTCAGAGTCAGAAGAGAAGCATGCTAACGCTATACTGCCGCAAACTTGAACAGATACCAGTCGGTAAAGTAGCATCAAAAATCACCAAGGAGAACTGCGATCCGCGTACGTAGTGCGTACGTAGATGAAAAGGGGAAACAGGTATGATCTGGAATCCCTGATTTTCTTATACGCCTGACAGGATTCGAACCTGTGACCTACGGATTAGAAGTGAATATTTGTAGGTAAAACAGAGAAAGATAAGTAACAGAATGCAAACAGAGAAGCCTTCTATATCGGCTCCGGATAAGGTTTTCCCAAGAGCAAGTAAAGGCAATGAAAGTGGAAGTCTATTGGAGTTGTTTCTGGGTAGTTGTTGACCAAGTGTTGACCAAATTGATCTGGTCATCCAGCCAAGTCGCATAAATCTCCATGGCGGCCTGGAGGTCCTCATCCTTGACGACAATGTAATGGGCGTCCATCCCCAGGAGAGCGTGACCCAGAATCAAGTCTCTATGAACCTTGTTCACTCCGGCGTTCAGCATGTTTGTTTTCACCGTGCGCCGGATATCGTGCAATGTGATTCCTCCGGGAGTTCCTCTCCCACACGGAATATTTGCATTCCTGCAGGCAGTGCTGAATGATCTCTTCAGGCCACCACGCGCTCGTATCGGTTCATTTTTGTATGTAAAGACGAAATCATGATGGGATGCGCGGGGTAGGGCAGCTAAGACTTCCTTAACATTTCGGTTAATCGGGATCGTTTTGGGTTTCCTCTCTTTCGTGATATCGGCTGGCAGCCGGATAAAATTTGTGTCGCGGTCGATATAAGACCAAATCAGTGTACGAATTTCGCCGAGCCGCATTCCTGTATTGTAAGAGACCTTCAGGATAGCCTGCAAATGAGCCGGAGCTGCATTCAATAGAGCAAGGTACTCTCCAATACCCACCGTTTCTTTTCGTGCATTTCCGGCTTTTTTGAGCTTGCGCTTGATTTTCCGGAAAGCTTTTACAGCCCGACCGTCCACCATGTCATTATCAAAAGCTTTGGCGATCATCGTTTTTGCAATGCTTATCTCCATATCGATAGTGGCCGGAGAATAGCCCTGCTTTTCCCGTAAATTCTGATACTCTTCCAGTTCGATAGGTTTTAAGGTCCCCACCTGTTGTTTTCCGAAAACAATGTTGAAGTTTGTCAAGGCCTGTTCGACACGGGCATAGGAGGCCAGCCTTTTGACTGATGAGAGATCCAGATACCAATCAGCCAGTTCCGAGAAAGTCCTCTTACTAACACCTTCATAGATTAGCGAACATTGAGGAGTAGAGAACGCCACGGTGCCTGAAAAAATTCCGAACGATTTCAGGCGTACTTTGGAGCAGTTTTAGGCGAGCCATGACACGCTC
>JAJFVB010000031.1 GCA_021372055.1 Desulfobacteraceae bacterium
GGCAGCCCTTCGCGGCCAGTTTCGTGCGATGAGGAACGATTCTTAAAACTGAAACCATGTCTGTGAATCGCACATAAGACCCCATCGCGGAACGGGTCTGAGCGCTCCGGGAAAAATATGCCGCGGACCGCGCCGGAAGCGAAACGGTCGACTCCACCCGCGAGGAGATCGACATGTACCATAAGTATTCCGACTGGTACGGCTATGTCTTCTACCTGATGCAGAGCCGGTAATGCCGGGGAGCAGGCGGCTGTCCGGCAACTCGCGGAACCCGCGTGGTGTGGTTCGCACGGCTTTTCCTGCGGGTTCCGGAGTTCATTTCCCGCCGCCTGCTCAAAAGGGAGAATGGAACAGGTGCTTCAACTCTTTGAGGCCACAACAGGCATCTTGTTCTCATCCAGGGAGACGGAAAAGGCTTCGCCGTATTGATCGATAATCTCCTGGTTAATGACAAAACGCAGGGATTCCGCCTCGGTTTCAACATCCTCGTCTTCGCGTTCATCAATGCTCAGCCTGAGCTCGATATGGCTCTTTCAGCCCGCGCCGACTTTGGTCTCGCGCACGCGGATGCACGCGTCTTCGCCTTCTTCTTCGATAATCTCGCGGAGCCTTGCCGCGGCCTCGCTGGTCAGTGTGATGTTCAGCATGGGGATGTCTCCGTGTTGCGGCGCGGGCAGGGGAGGGAAATCATCCCCCCCCGCGCTCTTTGGTCAGTCGGTTTTATCAGCAAGCGGAAGCGTACTGGGTCCGTTTGATAATTTCGTTTTGCACGCCCTTGTCCAGGCGGGTGAAATAGGCACTGAACCCGGCAACCCGCACCACCAGTTCCTTGTAGTTCTGCGGATTCTTCTGCGCGTCGCGCAGTGTTTCGGTATCGACGCAGTTGAATTGTATATGGCTGCCGCCCATGTCAAAGTAGGTCCTGACCAGGTTGAGCAGGGTGCGCGCCCCTGCCGGACCCGCCAGCGCGGAGGGCAGGAACTTGACGTTCAAGTGGTTGGCGTTGAAGCGTACCGTGTCGATGGCCTGGGCCGCCGACTTGAGCAACGCGGTGACGCCTTCCACGTCTGTTCCCGGCATGGCCGACACGCTGGCGTCGGTCAAGGGCTCGCCCTTTTTCCGGCCGTTGGGCAGGGCGCCGGTCATCGCCGAGAAATAATTGTGGAACGACAGGGAGAAAGCGTCCATGCGCGGCTCGTATTCAAAGTAGTCCGTGCCCTGGGCGCGGTAGATCCGTTCGAGATCGCGGAAAAACCTCTGCACGAACGCGTCCACGTCCGGATAATCGTTGCCGTGCTTGGGTGCTTCGTAGCACATTTTCTTCACAGCCTCGTAGCCTTTGAAGTCAGCCTTCAAGGCTTCGAGGAGCTGTTCCATGGTGAGCTTTTTCGTGTCGTATACCAGGTGTTTGATGGCATACAGGGAGTTGGCCGCGTCAACGCCGCCCGTGGTAATGCACAGGGACTGGGCGTACTTGGGGCCGCCCTGCTCTTCGAACAGGCCTTTTTCGATGCAGCCCTCGATGACGCAGGAACGGAATATGCTGGGCACTATCAGTTCCCGGGTCGAGTTGCCAAGATCGGTGATCCTGCGCTGCAACATGAAGCAGTAAGTCAGATGCTGCTTGAAGGCATCGTAGAGTTCGTCAAAGGTCTTGAATTCTTCCGGCTTGCCGACCTTGATGCTCACCTGCTTCTTGGTGTGGGGGTCCCATCCGTCGTTAAGCAGGAACTCCACGACCTTGGGCAGATTCGGCTGGCCTTCGAAGGTCACGTAGGACCCCTGGCCGCCCTGGCCGGTGCCCACGCAGCCGAAGATGGCGCAGTTTCGACGGGCTTCTTCCGGAGTGATGCCGCGGGAGGCAAAACGGGACAGGTGGCGCTGGATCACCACGGAGTTGTTCATCATCTGGGGCTGGCCCGTGCCGCCGCGAATGACCTCGACCGCCTTGCTCAGGTAGGATTCCTTCATCTTGGGATGGTAGAAGAGCGCGAGCGTGGGCTGGATGTTCTTCATGGCGATCTGGCAGTCCATGATCACTTCTTCCAGTTCCGTGCTGGCGTCTCCGCCTTCGGCCGTCAGGCCGCCGATGGAGATGGTCTGGCCGGTGTGGCCGGAGAAGGAAAGCGCATAGGCCGTGCCCTGGTACACCGCGATTTCCAGGTGCTTGACCCACTGGAATTTGAGCAGGGTCAGCGCCTGTTCGCGAGTGAGCGTCCCTTCATCGATGTCCTTGCGGTAGAAAGGATACATGTACTGGCCGTAGCGGCCGGGAGACGTGCCGCAGCCGGCCTGTTCGATTTCGATGAGCAGGTGAGTGAACCAGAATGACTGAATGGCTTCGCGGAAATTGCGCGCCGGGAATTCGGGCACATGGCGGCAGACTTCGGCGATTTCCAACAACTCGGCCTTGACCTTCGGATCGCTTTCGTCCTTGGCGGTCGCTTCGGCCAGGTCTGCATAGCGGTGAGCGTAGGCCACGGCCGCGTTGAGAGCTATCTTGCATGCACGGTAGAATTCCATCTTGCCGGGGTTGGTGGCCTTTTTCGGCAACGCCTTCAGGCGTTCTTCCACTTCCTCGAGGATGCCCGATGTGCCCTTGTTCAACACCTTGGCGTAATCGCAGACTCCGGAACCGGTGCTGTTGTCGTTGACGGGATAGATCCACCCGGACTTGACGAGCAATTCTGCGTTTTCGCCGTAAAGTTCCTTGTAGATCTGGTTGGAACGGTCATACGTGGTGCGGCCCTTCCACTGCTTGTACACGCTCTTCAGGAGGTCCTGCGTTTCCTTGGGAATGCTCACTTCGCCCAGGGAAGACATCCTGACCATGTCCATTTCGTCCTTGATCCAGTTGACCTGCCATTCGGGATAGGGATAGACGCCCGCGCGAAAGCCGGTCATGGTGCCCACGATGGGGTTTCCGTCGAGGAAAATGTTTTTCTGGGTGAGCACGCGTTCGAGGAGCTTCGCGCGGATTATGGCCGTGGACTCCCCCTTGCACTCTTCATAGACCTGAATGAGATATTCGAGGCGCTGGGGGTCCATCTTCTGAGGGGCTTCCATGAGGAACGCCTTGTGGGCCTTGATGCGCTGTTCGGCGGTGTCCCAGTTCACGGCGTAGCCCGAATTCTGGGGATTTGCTTTCGTAGACATGAGTTTGTCTCCTTTTCGTTGGTGGAAGAATTCTACAACTCGCTCTTGTGGTAAGCAGCAGTGAGCGTGCCGTTGCTGAGCACTTGGAAGTCTCCTTTCTCGCTGTTCGCGGACATTGAGCAGTCGGCAGCAAGGAATGTGCCAAGGAAAAATTTCTTGCTTTTTAGGGAAGTTATGGGATAATCTGAAGCTGGATTGAATGCAGGAATCAATGGCGCCGGTGTTGCGCGCGCGGGGCCTGCTCGGGGAGTGGAAGCTCTAACTTCCCTGAATAATTGGGATAATCCGCAGGCCGATGCATTGGGGCCATGCACTGTTTGTACCGGATCCGGTACAGTCTGTTCGGGCGCGGGATCCTCCCCGGGAAAGGCGTTCTTCAAAAACAGCGGGTGAAGGCCTTGACGGACCGGTTTTGCTCTTTGCAGTCGCATCTTTTCGGCAATGCGATATGATAAAGGATGCCGCCAAAAGCCCGGGGGGATGTGCGGCGGTTATCCTCCGCTGAACGGGCCGCACTCTCGAAGAAAGGTGGAATCAGCTGCCGTAACGGCCATGCGGCATTGGAGGAAGACCCCATGCCCAGTCACAATCTCAATACTCCGGAATCGCTGGAAAAGCTTGCCGGAAGCGCCTACACCGGAGTATTCGAGCTTCTGCACACCGGAATTTCGATCGCGTCCACGGAAGGCACCTTCCTTTACTGCAACAAGTCGTTCCTGGAGATGTTCAACCTTCCGGAGGACATAAGGGGAAGGTATGTCTCGGAGTTCTTCCTCACCGCCGAACGGGGTGTTATGGCCACCATTCGCACGCGGAAGATGACCATAAACTCCAGCGTGACCAAGAGCAACTCGCAGGGGGTGTCGTTCCGGTATCCCGTTCTGGACGCAAAGGGCAAGCTGCTCGGCGTGATCATTGAAAGCATTTCGACCAGTATCGGCAAGGACAAGCTCCTGACCCTGCTGGAAACCGTACGGAATCTTGAGGAAAAGGCCGGTTACTTCGAGCGCCAGTCGCAGAAAAAGCCCGGAATGCTCTACACCTTCGAGAGCATTGTGGGAGAAAGCGAGGCCATGCTGGCCATGAAGAAACGCGGCCGCCGCTTCGCCAGGAGCAACGAGCCTATCCTGCTGTTCGGCGAAAGCGGCACGGGCAAGGAACTTATCGCCCAGGCGCTGCACTCCTCAAGTCCGCGCTCCGGGAAACCCTTCGTGGCGGTCAACTGCGCGGCCCTGCCTCACGACCTCATGGAATCGGAGCTCTTCGGCTACGATACGGGCGCTTTCACGGGCGCCAGGTCCGGGGGCATGAAAGGCAAATTCGAGCTTGCCGACAAGGGAACCATCTTCCTGGACGAAATCGGAGAACTGTCCCTGCCCATGCAGGCCAAGCTCCTGCGCGTGCTGGAAAGCGGCGAGATCCAGAAGATAGCCCACCTTGGAAGGCTTCATTCGGATTTCCGCCTCATCGCGGCCACCAACAAGAACCTGGCGAACCTCGTCGATGAGGGGACGTTCCGGGAGGACCTGTACCACCGGCTGAATATTCTCGAGTTGAACATCCCCCCGCTGCGCGAGCGCACGAGTGACATTCCTCTGCTGACCCGATATTTCATCGAGCAGATCGTGGGCTACGAACGCGCGCGGGAAATCCACGTTTCACACGAGCTGTACCGGGTCTTCGGCCTTTACCCGTGGCGCGGCAACATCCGCGAGCTGAAAAATGTTCTGACCTTCGCCATCTACACCCTGGAAGACGACGAGGGCGAGGGGCGCGTCCTGACCCTTCACCACTTGCCGGACCGGTTCCTCAGGGAATTGCACAGCGAACACCCCAGGACGGCCGAAGCAATTCAGCCGGAAGAACGGGACTTGGCGAAAGCCGGGGCCCAGGCCGAACGAAAGACCCTGGCGGCCGTCCTGGCGAGCACGCACTATAACAAGACCCTCGCCGCGCGCGTTCTGGGCATTTCCCGCAATAAGCTTTACAGGAAAATGCGGGATCTTGGCCTGTACTCCCCCCTGGAGGAGCAGTGATCACGGGGAGCGGAGCGCGCCTGCCGGCGCATCCGGCCGCGCCAATCCCACGTTAACGGTGCCTTCCTGAAGGATACCGGGCAATCCGGTACAAATCGCGCCGGTTTCGGTACAGTCTGTCCCAAGCCTCAGACCGTGGGGAGCCTGCTCCCCCACACCCCACACGCAGCTGCACTGCTCATTGCGGCGCTTGCGGCGGGCGGCTGGCCACGCCGCAAGCGCCGGAGCGCAACCCCGAGGGGGCGCTCCCCGCGTGTTTTCAACGTGTTTAAAACCCACCTTTGAGCAACAGCCCCGGAATCATTTCCCCCGCGCTTTTCCGGCATTGTGCGGCCAGCGGCGGTTGATTTTGCTTGGCATCAGCCTTGCAATTTTCTCCTGCGGCAGCAGGCGGGAGTACCCGATGAGCGGAAATTGCGGCGCCTCCGGGTGCATGGGCACCGGGGTTACAGGTGCCGTCAACACTAACGGCGACAAGGAATTGAAACGTATGCAATCAGGCATGGTCTACAATATTCAGCGCATGTCCATCCAGGATGGACCCGGCATGCGCACCACGGTTTTTCTCAAGGGATGCCCTCTGCACTGTTTGTGGTGCAGTAATCCGGAATCGCAGAGTTTTCTGCCCCAGCTTCTGCTGTTTGAGAACCTGTGCGGCAACTGCGGCAAATGCGCGGAGGCCTGTCCGCACGGGGCTGTGACCACTGACGGCGAACACTGGAACAGAGATCTGGCGCTGTGCCGCAACTGCGGCGCGTGCGCGGAAGTCTGCCCGGCCAAGGCCCGTGTCATGTCCGGCAAGGCCATGACCGTGGAAGAGGTGATGAAGGTCGTGAGCAAGGACGAGTTGTTTTACGCCAATTCAGGCGGCGGGGTCACTTTCGGCGGCGGTGAACCCACCGGCGCGGGCGATTTCCTCATCGAACTGCTCGAGGCCTGCCGGACGGAGGGCTACCACACGTGCGTCGACACCTGCGGGCACTGTGCGCCCGGGCAGTTCAGGAAAGTGCTGGGCCTGGCCGAGCTTTTCCTGTTCGACTGCAAGCACATGGACCCGGAACAGCACCGCAGGCTGACCGGCCAGGACAACTCCGTCATACTCGCCAACCTGCGCGAAGTGTTGCGCTCGGGCGTGCCCGTCCGTATTCGTGTTCCTCTGATGCCCGGCCTGAACGATTCGGAGGAAAACATCGCCGCCGTGGCGGCCATGCTGCACGAGTTCGGCAAGCATGACGTGGATGTGCTGCCCTGCCATGCTTTCGGGAGGAATAAGTATATGGCCCTCGGGCGCGAGCTTCCCGCCGCGCGAGCTTACGAACCGGAAGATCTGAAGGAAGCGCTGGACAGGTTTGCCCGGCACGATTTAAAGGTCGCGATCGTCTAGGGCGGCGGCGCGGGAGGCATACCATGAACAAAAGAGACCGCGTTATCGAAGCGATCCTGGATATCGAACTGGCGATGTTTTTGACCGTAAA
>JAJFVB010000035.1 GCA_021372055.1 Desulfobacteraceae bacterium
ATTACGGGGGCGCGGCAGCACGTCGGGAATTATCCGGGCATCACCGTGGAAAAAAAAGAAGGGGCCTGCGAGGCGGGCGGCTGCCGGATAAATCTGGTCGATCTGCCGGGCACATATTCGCTTACGGCTTATTCGCTCGAAGAGCTCGTCGCACGGAACTTCCTGGTCCAGGAGCATCCGAGCGTCGTGATCAACATCGTCGACGCCTCCAATCTCGAGCGGAATCTCTACCTCACGCTCCAGATCCTTGAGCTGGGCATTCCGGTCCTGGTGGCCATGAACATGATGGACATGGCGTCGGCTCGGGGCGTCGACATCAACATCGCGGAGCTGTCGCGCAGGTTGGGCATACCGGTTGTCCCCACCGTGGCTCGAACCGGCAAGGGCAAAGAGCAGCTCATGGATGCCGCCGTCGAACTTGCCCGGAGCGCTTCTCCGCAGAGGCAGCTTCATATCTCCTACGGACCGGACGTTGATCCCGCGCTGGACCGGATGGAAGAGCAGATTCGGGCCGCCGGGTTCCTCTCGGATCTTTTTCCGCCCCGGTGGACCGCCCTGAAGTATCTCGAAGCGGACGAAGAGGTCATCAAGAAAGGAAGGGAAGCCGACCCCGCGCTTTCGGGGAAACTCGAAGAAGCTGCGGAAGAGGTGGACAAACATCTGCGGCAGACTCTGGACAGCTATCCCGAAGCAACCATTGCCGACCACCGCTACGGCTTCATTTCGGCCCTGCTCAAGGACGGCGTCATCAAGCAGAGAGACAAGGCGGACCGGCTCTATCTTTCGGACCAGATCGACCGGGTTCTCACGAACAGGTTTTTCGGCCCCGTGCTCATGATGCTGATTGTCTACGCCGTCTACCAGTTCACATTTACCTACAGCAAGGTGCCCGTCGGCTGGATGGAGGCGGGGTTTTCCGCTCTCGGGTCCCTTACCGAATCCACCCTGCCCGAGGGGCCGCTCAAATCGCTGATCGTCTCCGGGATCATCGGGGGAGCGGGCGGCGTGCTGGGGTTCGTTCCGCTGATCGCGTTCATGTTTTTTGCCATCGCGTTTCTCGAGGATACCGGCTACCTGGCGCGTGTTGCCTACATGCTGGACCGCGTATTCCGCACTTTCGGCCTCCACGGCAGTTCGGTCATGGCCTACATCATTTCGGGCGGCATTGCCGGAGGGTGCGCGGTCCCCGGCGTAATGGCGACCCGGACTCTGAGGAGCCCGCGGGAAAGGATAGCAACGCTTCTCACGGCCCCTTTCATGAACTGCGGAGCGAAGCTTCCGGTTTTCGCGATGCTCATAGCAGCGTTTTTCGCCGCCAAAGAAGCCCAGATCATGTTCCTCCTGACCATTCTCTCCTGGAGCGCGGCACTGCTTTTTGCCAAGCTCATCCGGTCGACAATCCTGCGCGGGCCGAGCACGCCGTTTCTGCTCGAACTCCCGCCCTACCGGCTGCCGACCTTCAAGGGGCTTCTCATCCACACCTGGGAGCGCACCTGGCAGTATATCCGCAAGGCCGGCACGATCATCCTGGCGATTTCGATTCTCTTCTGGGCCCTCATGTCCTTCCCGGGCCTTCCCGAGACGGAGAAGACGATCTACGGGCAGGAGCGGGCATCCATTCTTGCCGAAGTCCCGGATGAGTTGAAGGAAGCTGTCACCGGGGAGGACGCCCCGGAATCGGACTCCCGGGCCGCACCGTACCGGGCGAGGCTAAACGAGGTGAAATTCGAAGAGGCCCAGGCGGCGCTCAGGCACTCCCTCGCGGGCCGGATCGGCACGGGTCTTACCGCCCTGACCAGCATAAACGGTTTTGACTGGCGCACCAATGTCGCTCTGCTCTCCGGTTTTGCGGCAAAGGAAATCATCATCTCCACCATGGGCACGGCATATTCGCTTGGCCGGCCGCAGGAGGGAAAAGAAACGCCCTTGAGCCAGAGGCTTTCGGCAGACCCTTCCTGGAGCCGGCTCAAGGCGTTCTCGCTGATTGTTTTTATCATGCTCTACGCCCCCTGCCTTGCGACCATTACGTGCATCATCCGCGAATCCGCATGGAAATGGGGCGTTTTTTCCATGACGTTCAACACCATTGCCGCCCTGATCGTATCCGCCCTGGTTTATCGCGGCGGACTGTGGCTGGGGCTGGGTTAGGAAGAGACACTGCAATGTGGCAGACCGCGATCGTCCTGCTTGTAGTTGCGGGAGTTCTGATTTACCTTGCGAGACATATCTCACGGGTGTACCGGGGGGAGGAGTCCGCGTGCGCTTCCTGTTCGTGCCGGGACTGCGCCTCGCGCGCCAAGCCGGGGAATTCTCCCTTTGACTTCACTGCGAACCGGGATTGTCCCGGGGAAGGAGATCGAGTGCGACAATGAAATTTAACCTCAGCCTTCCAGGCAGCCCGGCCCGGGTTTCGGAAATAATCATCGGGAAAGATGTGCTGGAGCAGGTTTCCGGCAATCTTGAAAAGGCCCTAGGAGGAAGGTCCGCGTACTGGATATGGGACGAAGCGGTCTGGCCGCTCTGGGGCCGCATGGCGGCTGATCTGGGCTGGTGGCGGACGGAAGACAGGGTGATCGCCTTTGCTGCCTCCGAGCCCGCAAAACGGCTCTCCGCTGTGGAATTCCTTGCCCGAAGGCTGATCACTGCGGGAGCGGACCGCGACAGCGCCCTTGTGGCCGTTGGCGGTGGAGTGACGGGAGATGTGACGGGCTTTACGGCATCGATCTACATGCGCGGGATACCACACTTCCAGGTGCCCACGACTCTGCTCGCGCAGGTGGACAGCAGCATCGGCGGAAAAACCGGCGTGGACCTGCCGGACGGCAAGAACCTGCTGGGCACGTTCCACCAACCCCGGCAGGTGTACGTGGACCCCCGGTTTCTGAAAACGCTGCCCGATGAGGAATTACGCCAGGGCATGGCCGAGGTGATCAAATCCGCCATAATCGGCGACGAGGTGCTCTGGAAGTTTGTCGAAAGCCATTCGCAGGCGCTCAGAAACCGGGATGAGGAATCCTTGCTGCGGATCGTTTCCGCAAGCTGCCTGTTGAAGACCAGGGTTGTCGAGGCGGATGAAAAAGAGTCGGGCGGAAGGCGCGTGCTCAACCTGGGGCATACCGTCGGGCACGCATTGGAGAAGCTCTCCGGTTTCAGCCTCAAGCACGGGGACTGCGTCGCGGTCGGAATGGTCGTGGCAGCGCATCTGTCCTGCCGTCTTGGCGCAATGCAGGTCTCCGATCTGGAACGGATCGAAAATCTTTGCGAGTCGTGGAACATGCCTGTCAGGATTCCCGCCCAGGTCAGCGCGGACGCAATAGTGAAAGCGATCCAGGCGGACAAGAAAAGAATCGGCGGCAAGCTCCATTTCATCCTGCCCGTTCGCATAGGTGAGGTAATAGAGTACACCGGGCTGGAAAACGACGAACTGAAAACGGTGCTCCGCTTGCTGGGAGCGGCTTCATAGGGGGAAATTCCGCAGCCGGATGAGCATGCGACCCGTTGGCAGAGTTTGTATCCGTGGGGAAAACGAGCATAATTGCTACATCAGGAGCAACACAAGAACGCCCTTACGATAATAACATTTTCTATTTTTACAGCTTTCCCGTAATATAACTGTTCAACATATCAATCCGTTTCAGCTATTATATAGATCAAGGATATTCAACCGGCCGCAATGAGGGCGGAATGCAGCCGGAATGTTTCGATTTTTTGATTCCTCGGGCCGTTTGTTTCGTCTATAGACAACTGGTGCATTTCAACAGGAGTCCCCAAATGCTGCATCTCCTCTGCGGTCAAGATCCCGTCGAGCTGGGAATCAAAACCTACGAAGGCTGGAACATCACCGCTTTTCTCGACCACCTCGATTCATGCGAAAAATGTGCAAAATCCAAGGAAACCCTGATCGGCGAGCTGAACAGCATCATTGGCGGCGGGCCTCAAAGCTAGCAGCCCGTCCGCGTCGGCAAAGAACGCTTTTGAAAAGCGCGGGGAGCTGCGCCCCCCACGTGCGCTTGCGCGTGAGGCCGCTACGTGAGGTATCAACTCGAACGCAATCCGGCATTATCCCCGTGAACGCATATCCACATCACACGTCCAGGACCACCAGGGCTTCCCAGCCCCGTTGCGTCTGCTCCACGGTGAATCGATGGAGAGTCACCGCCTTCACGTCCACAATGAAGTCATGCTTTTGCGGGTCGATTGCCTCGCCCCATGCGACGGCGCTTGCGGCATAGAGCCCGTCGGCGTAGTTCACGGCGATCTCTTTTATCCGCAGGAGGAGCTGTTCGGCGTCCTTGAAGTAGATTACTTCTTGGAGGAGTCCGAACATGAGCATCTCGATGGAATCCGAATGGAGGTCGATAACGCGCTCCTCCCGCTCTGAAATGGTTCCCAGATCCGCGACCATGGTGTTCATGGTGGCGTCCGCGGCCGCGCCCATCATCTCCTCTATCGTTTCTCCCCAGGCGCTGAAGGCGATATCAGCCGTCGCGATGTCGTCCAGAAATTCATAAGGCATTTGGTTTTCACCCCTTGACGTTGCCGACCGGTACCAGGCGCGCCACTCTCTTGCTGATGCCCGCGATTTCGGTCGCTTCGACCACCTCATCGATATTTTTGTACGCGGGCCCGGCCTCTTCCGCCAAACCCGCCCAGGACGCCGTTCGCACGTAGATGCCTCTGTGTTCCATGTCCCGTTGGAGCTCTTTCCCGTGAAACTGCTTTTTTGCCTGCTTGCGGCTCATTGTCCTGCCACTTCCGTGAGCCGTGCTGAAAAACGTCCGGTCGCCGGTCGCCACACCCGCGAGCAGGTACGAGCCCGTTTCCATGCTGCCGCCGATGATAACCGGCTGCCCGGTCTTGCGATAGACGGCCGGCAGCTCGCTTGCGCCGGGGCCCAAGGCTCGCGTTGCGCCTTTCCTGTGCACCAGCACTTCGCGCATGCTGCCGTTTATTTTATGGCTTTCCAGTTTCGCGGTGTTGTGGGCGACATCGTAGACCATGTGCAACCCGAGATCGGCCGGGTCCTTGTGCAGGATATCCGAGAAAACCTCGCGGATGCGGTGGAGGATCACCTGCCGGTTGGCGTAGGACATGTTCATGGCGCATTTCATCGCCGCGAAGTAAGCCTGTCCTTCGGGGGAATCGAACGGAGCGCACGCGAGCTCGCGATCGATGACCTTCATCCCGTACTTGGTCTGCATGACCCGGAGAAACGTCTGCAGGTAATCGGTTGCAACCTGGTGCCCGAAGCCGCGGCTGCCGCAATGGAACATGACCGCGACCTGATCGGGTATGGTGAGTCCGTATGCCTCCGCCAGCACCGGATCGAAGATGTTCTCCTCCCTGGCCACCTGGATTTCGAGGTAATGGTTGCCCGAGCCCAGCGTCCCGATTTGCCTGTATCCCCTGTCCACGGCTTTCTGACTGATCTTGGAGGCGTCCGCGCCCGGAGTGCGGCCGAAGTCTTCGGTCCTTTCCAGGTCTTCGTCCCACCCGTAGCCGTTTTCAAGACACCACCGCGCCCCCTGCTCGACCACCGAGCGGAACTCGTCCTGGGACAGCTTGACAAACCCGCTGCTGCCAACCCCCGCCGGAACTCTCTCGAAGAGCCTGTCCACGAGTTCCCGGACGTGGTCTTTTATTTCGCCGTAAGTGAGATTGGTCAACACGAGACGCATGCCGCAGTTGATGTCGAAGCCGATCCCTCCCGGGGAGATCACCCCCGAGCGCGGGTCCATGGCGGCCACGCCGCCGATCGGAAACCCGTATCCCCAATGGCCGTCCGGCATGCACAAAGCGTGATTGAGGATTCCCGGCAAAGTGGCGACATTGGTGAGTTGCTCCACAACTCCCTCGTCCATTTCCCGAAGGAGCTTTTCCGACGCGATAATGCGGGCCGGAACCCGCATTCCGTCCTTGTACGTGTTGGGGATCTCCCATACCGTATCCGATATTTTGACGACTCCTTTTGGATTGGCCATTTTCGATCCCTTCTTATATTGTGGTTGAACAATTTCCGGCAGGACGGATGAAATTTTCTATCGGGAAGAGGGAAGTCGCTTTCGGCGGCAGCCGGAGTGGAGCCCCTATCGCCTCAATATATTGACGGATTCGCGCATTGTCCACAACGCGCCCGCGGCTCCGCCGGGAGGAAAGGCTTCGCATGCGCAACGGAAACGGAAACGAGGAGGGCCGGGACATCATCTCCCTTGGCAGGCGTCTTCGGAAAAGCTCGATCCGGTGCGTGGGAATCCGCCCCAATTGGGAGGATTATCCCGAAGACATCCGCCGCGCGGTCGCTTCAGCGAAGACGGTGTGCTATCCGGGGCCCGTCTATGAGCACGTCTTCGAGGCCTCGGGCGTGGAGGTGTTTCCCCGGAGCTATTATCCGTTCCTCGGCAACAAGATAGCACAGACAAACCTGTTCCAGCTCCTCGGAATCTCCCACCCCAGAACCGGCATCTATTACGGCCGCAATCCAGCGCTCCGCCGGCGCATCGAGCGGGACTTCGCCTATCCGCTCGTCGGCAAGACCCCGGTGGGCTCCTCGCGCGGTGAAGGCGTCTACCTCATAGGGTGCGCCGAGGAGCTTTCCACGTACCTGAACGGGCACAATCCCGCGTATATCCAGGAATATCTCCCCATCGAGCGCGACCTCAGAGTCGTTATCATAGGCGCAAAGGTCGTCCATGCCTACTGGCGATTGCACCGTGAGGGAGATTTCCGCAATAATGTCGCACAGGGAGGTGCGATTTCGTTTGATCCCATTCCCGCCCCGGCCCTCGATTTCGCGCTGGATGTCGCGTCGCGTTGCGACTTCGGCGAGGTCGGACTCGATATATGCGAATCCGGGGGAGTGTTCTACGTCCTGGAGGCCAATATGGTCTTCGGCCTCGAGGGATTCAGGAAAAAAGGGCTCGATATTTACCGGATCATAGCGGACCTGTTCGACAACGGGGAAACGGGCTGATGCCAAATCGCATTCAAGACAGAACGGATGGAAAAGAGCGGGGGAAATGATTTCCCCCGCGCCCCCTCAGGTGCGCTCTGGCGCTTGCGGCCCGCCGCAAGCGCTAAAATGAGCAGCGCAGCTGCGTGTGGGGCGTGGGGAGCCTGCTCCCCACGGTCTAAAAGCTTGACGGGGCGGGCCGGTCATGATTTCGGGAGAAAGTATTCCCGCCAGACCTTCTTCAGTTCCTGCCTGCGCTCGAGGTACTGGTTCTTCATGTCCCTCAGCCAATCCGCGTGCTTACGGACCGCTTCCTTGGTGAAAAACAGGGGATGGTCTCCGGAAGTGATGTGAAACCGCAGGCGGCCATCCTCCCATGAGTAGCTTCCCGATTCGCTGCAGAGCATGCACCGCACGCCGCCCTCCGGCAGCAGGCGAAACGTGTCTCCTCCGCAAAGGGGACACACCGGGGTTTCGGGTTCGATTCTCTTCCCGGGGTCCAGGAGAGCGGCGGCAAGAGATGCGGCGGTCCGCTTGTTTTTCTCCGAAAGCAGCACTTCCCCGGGAAGTGCTCCGTAGACGACGGCGGACCCCCGCATGTCCGCAAAAGTCAGCTTGATGAAACTCTCGACGCCGAGCTTCGTCGAACCTTCCTTTCCCTCGATTCCGGCAATCGCGACGCCAACCGCCGGCTTGTGCCACAGCCGGTCGAGATAGGCATAGAACTGAAGTCCGCGGTCGATGAACTTCTTTATGCTCGAATTGGCCGAGAGCAGGTAGGCCGGAGCTGCGACCACATAGGCATCCGCGGACGCAATCGCATCCAGCACGGACAGGAAATCATCCTCCCGCGGGCAGTGCATGTCTTCAAAGAGGCACCGGTAGCATGCCTCGCAGGGGGCGATTTCCTGGTCGGGCATGTGAATGAGCTGCAGTTGCCAGCCGGTTCCGAGACACCGGTGGATTTCCCTGATGAACAGTTCGCAATTGGCGCGCTTGCGCGGAGAACCGGAGATTCCAAGCAGTATTTTGTCCATGGGCGGATTTCCTGGATCTGAGCATTAAACAAAAAAAGCTAACCGGAGGGGCTAGAACCGGTTAGCTTTAGAGGAGGAAAGAGTTGGTTTCTCTTGACCAATAGATAAAGCAAGTCGCGTGCCAAATTGGCAAAACGGACTTTATGGCGGGATACCAAGTACTTAAGCAAAAAGCAGGCCCGGCATCTGCCCGCCAGAATCACGCCACATTCAAGCCAATCGCGCCAAAATCGCGCCAAAATGTCATTCCCGAAGCATTGACCGCAATGCGGCGGGGTCGCTTACAGGCTCTTTGCATTGAAAACCTTCACAGACGTATGCCGCAGGCCCCCCGTCTATCCCCTCCGTCATCGGCGCGATTCGGGATAAACCCGCCGAGCCGGAAGCTTCCTTCAGAAGCACCGCCCTGTTTGGCAGGTATGCTCCATGAACCGCCTCGATCATTTCCCGGGTCACGTGTTCAGAAGCGTCCCCCGCGATGATGATCTCCCGCACCGGACCAGTCGCGAAATCGACCGCCTGGAGGAAGTGCGTGTATGCGGAAGGGAAAAGCGCGACCTGGCCGGCAAAGGACCTCATCAGGCGATCCGCCTGCTCCTCGAAGCGGGTATTTCCCGTCAGCGCGCCGAGTCTCAGCAGGTTGAGGGCGGCAACCGAGTTGGACGAAGGGAGAGCGCCGTCCTGCACGACCCGGTTTCTGACGATCATATCCTCGTTGCCCTCTCCGGTAAAAAAGAACCCGCCGGCCTCATCGGAGAATATTCCGGCCATGCGCTCCTGAAGCTCAACGGCTTCAGCGAGATACCTGACATCGAATACCGTTTCGTAAAGCTCTATGAGACCCCAGATGAGGAAAGCGTAGTCGTCCGCGAATCCGGGGCCGGCGGCTTCGCCCCGGCGGTACCGGCGCAAGAGGCGCCCGTTCGAATCGCGCATCCTGCCCAGGAGGAAATCCGCCGCATTCCGGGCAAGCGCTGCGTGGGACATATCCCCCAGCGCTTGCGCGCCCCTTGCCAGAGCGGCTATCATGAGCCCGTTCCAGGCGAGAAGCACCTTGTCGTCTTTTGCCGGGTGCGCTCTCCCCTCGCGGGCGGCCAGCACCTTCCTTCTGCCGGACTCCAGACGGGGAGTAAGCTCTGAAATGTCCATGCCGATCTCTCGCGCAAGGTCTTCGAAAGACGCCGGGACGTGCGGGATGCTCCTGCCTGCCTCGAAATTCCCGGCCTTCGTGATCCCGTAGGCGCGGCAGAAAAGCTCGCCTTCGTCCTTCCCGAGGATTGACGCGATCTCCTCCGGGGTCCACGTGTAGAAGAGCCCTTCCCTTCCCTCGCTGTCTGCGTCTTCGGCACTGTAGAAAGCCCCGCCGGGGTCTTTCATGTCCCGAGTCACATATTCGAATATCTCGGCGGCGACACTGGCGTAAACCGGCTTGCCCGAGGCGAGGAACGCGTCCGTATACGCAAGCGCGAGGAGCGCCTGATCGTAGAGCATCTTCTCGAAGTGGGGAACCGCCCACCGCGAGTCGACGGAATACCTGTGGAAGCCGAATCCGACCTGATCGAACATGCCCCCCGCGCGCATTGCCTGAAGCGTTTTTTCGGCCATTCCCGCCGCCCTCGAGTCCGGGTGCCTTTTATGGTATCGCAGGAGGAAATTGATGTTGTGCGGAGTGGGAAACTTCGGCGCTCCTCCGAATCCGCCCCACGCCGGGTCGAAGGCTTGGTCAAGCTGCCGGTAGGCGCGCTCGATCACGCCTCCGTCAAGCACTTTGCCCTCGCCCCTCGTCTCCCGGCCGATCGCGCGCGTTATTTCTTCGCCCACCTTGCCGAGATCGGCGCGGCGCTCCGCCCACAAAGACGCTACCTGCCGGAGGACGTCGAGAAATCCCGGCGAACCCAGGCGCGGAGTTTTCGGAAAGTACGTTCCGGCGAAAAAAGGCTTGCGGTCGGGCCCCATGAAGATGGAAAGAGGCCAGCCTCCGGAGCCTGTGGCCGCCTGGCACGCGCTCATATAGATATGATCGATGTCTGGCCGCTCCTCGCGATCCACCTTAATGGACACGAAGCTCCCGTTCAGCGCCGCGGCAACCTCCGCGTCCTCGAAGGACTCATGCTCCATGACATGGCACCAGTGGCAGGTGGAATATCCGATCGAAAGGAAAATGGGCTTGCGTTCCGCCTCGGCTTTGCGGAAAGCTTCTTCTCCCCATGGATACCAGTCTACGGGGTTTTCGGCGTGCTGCAAAAGGTAGGGGCTTTTCTCACCTGCCAGACGGTTCATCGTGGACTCCGATAAAAGCATTATTATTCCAGACTCTTTCCTGGATTGTGTCCAGAAAAAGGATTTACCTGATTTTAAGCATCTTTTCGGAGTCGGCCAGAGGCAGCCCTTCGGGATCACTCAATTGGCGGAAATGGTTCGCGGGGTTTTTTCGGCATTCATACCAATGAGCGTTCAAGATGATACCAGGCTTTCAGACCGTGGGGAGCCTGCTCCCCACACCCCACACGCAGCTGCGCTGCTCATTTTGGCGCCTGCGGCGGGCCTTTGGCCAGGCCGCAAGCGCCGGAGCGTCCGGCCTGACGCGCGTGCGTAAGGCTGCGACAGAAATCCCGAGGGGGCGCGGGGGAAATCATTTCCCCCGCTCTTTTCCATTAGTTTTATCTTGAACGCAATTTCGTATCAAAGAACCTTTGCGCGTCTCCGTTCAGCGCTTTGCCTTCCCGGCCGCCTCGATACATTCCATGAGCGTCGCCATCTTGCCTGCGGGGGGCTCGGAAAAGAGCTGCTCCCACTGCTCGCAAGTCAGCTTTCCTCTCAGGAACGGCTCGATCGGAATCGAGCGCTGCCAGCACATGAGTATCCGACGGCACGGAAGCTCGCGTCCTCGTGCTCGGGCTCGAAATGCATTCGGCGCCCCAAGTGGACATCATCATTCTTCGATAGGGCTTTTGCTCGAAGCTCACGCGCACCATGAAAACCCTGCACTGCAGTCCGAACATGCCGCACGCCATGCTGAGCGCACTCCCCCATTGCCCTGCCCCGGTCTCGGTCGAGAGTCGTTCGATGCCGAAGGCCTTGTTGTAGTAGGCTTGGGCAATGGCGGTGTTGGGCTTGTGCGAACCGGGCGGGCTCATGCCCTCGTTCTTGTAGTAGATCCTCACCGGGGCATCGAGCAGTTTCTCGAAACCGCGGGCACGATAGAGCGTTGTGGGACGCCACAGCAGATATTTCTCGAGCACCTCGTCCGGGATTTTGATCCAGCGTTCGGTGGATACCTCCTGCTCGATGAGATTCATCGGAAAAACCGGAGCCAGATCCTGTGGCCCGATCGGCTTCCCCGTTCCGGGGTGCAGCGGCGGGCTCATCGGTGTGGGTAAATCCGAAAGAATATTATACCATTCCCTCGGGATCTCGTTGTCGTCAAGCAACACTTTTACCTGCTCCATTTCACCTCCGGCCTTGGTCCAAAGGAATGAACAAAAAAGGGCCGCGAGACAGCTTTCGGCTATCCCACGGCCCTACCTTCGATATGCACAAATGCGCTTAGAGAGGCAGGCTCATGGGAAAGCCTGCCACCACCATCCAAATGAAAAATTCATAACGGTTCCGAAAAGCATCGCGCCTCTCCATTCCTCTCAATGCTGCCTTGCCCAGTACATGAATACGGGAGGTGTCAACCATTAATTTGCGGAGCGTCGATCTTTGCCCTAGGGAGGTCGCCGAACGCTGCGCACCGCCGACCGGTTGTAGAGGAAGCGTCCTGTGGCACGGCCCGGCATCGGTTGGGGGTCCCGGAACAGACCCACCGGTGGAGATTCCAAAAAGAAGGCTCCGGCATATCCGCCGGAGCCTTCTAAGCTATCGTCAGAGCAGATTAGTTGTTCTGGTCGCGCTGATAGTCGCCATGGAGACCATAGATTTCCGGAACGAAGTTGTGCGCCCTGAAATCCGCGTCCCGGTCACTTCCGAAAACGGTGTTATAAGCCCGGTCCATTCCAAACAGGTTGGAATTGCCAACATCGTACATTTCGAGGTGCCGGTCCACAGCTAACTGATTGTCGTCATTGATCCATCCAAACAAACCCCGGCCGTTTTCTGCAGCCTGAGCAGGAGTGAAAGAAGCAAAGGCTACAAGCAGAGCGAGTGCTATCGTGAAATATAAGCTTTTCAACATTTTGTTCATTTTTAACTCCTTAACCTCATATGCTATCTATTCTCGGTTAATCCATATACCGTTGAATTCTTGAGACTCAAGTTAATGCACGGGGTGGAATTGTCAACCGTCAATGAATACGGCGATCTTCAGGAATAATGCAAGCCCACGAATCTGTAATTGTAGACAAATCAAGGTCATAGGCAAAATCCGCCTTTATTGGCATCCAGGAATGGAAATTTGGCGGCATTTATTGCGGAAGGGTACGCTTGTGCGCTCCGGAAGATAATGGGGACAAGTGCCCTTGACAGAGCAGGCCATGAGTGCTAAAAGAAACATTCTTTAACCGAGACGGGGCAAGGTGATTCACATTAGTGTTGACATGGATTCAATGTTCCGCTAGGAAGCAACGGTTGTTTTCGGTCCCCATCGTCTAGTCCGGTCCAGGACACCGGCCTTTCACGCCGGCGACGCCGGTTCAAATCCGGCTGGGGACGCTCAATGATTCTCATAGGTTATAAGTTCTGTGGGAATTCGTTAACTCGGTGGATATCCAAATGGATATCGCGGGCCTTCTGAGTGCCAGCTCAGAGGGCCTTTTCCATTTCCGGGAAAGCAATAATCTTTGCCGGGCCTCTCTCGTTGAAAACATCTACTGCTCGTTGCAGACGCCCGGGTTCCAGACCCAGACTCCTTAAATACCGATCAGTAGTGGTTGCATGTTCGTGCCTCAGAATCTGCTGGATCGTGCTGATTGCTTCACCCTCCTTGTACAAAATGACCGCGCTCAAGTGCCTGATAGCATGAAACTGGAAGCGATTTACTCCCGCACGCTCGCAAAGCCTTCTCAGGAAATGCTGCCTCACTTTGAACGGATCGCCAGGGTTGTGTCCTGAATTAACGACACCGTTATCAAGCATCGTGAACACATACTCGGATTGCTTGAACGGTCTCTCTTCCCACCAGGAAAGCAAAGCCCTTTTGAGAGTACGTGACATTGGTATCCAATTGATCCTTTCGGAACCATTCCTCGTCTTCTTCGTAGTGAGTCGCACCTGCGCTCTTGAGAAATCCACATCAAACCATTTCAAACTGAAGATCTCACCCCGTCTGGGACCGCCCAGGTGCAGAAATGCGGTTAGCATTACGCGGTCTTGGCCGGTCGTCAATTCGTAAACCCTCCAGAAATCAGCTTCAGGCGGGACATAGCGGGGTTGCCGCTTCTCCGGGAATCTCTCTACTGCTCTAAACGGGTTTTGATGATCTGGAAAACCATCGATGTACTTTCTCCCCCACTCCCAGGCGGTTGCCAGGTTTTTGCGGTCCTTGTTGGCCGCATACCCGGATCTCGTGTCGAACTGCTTCTGGAGATAGGACAGGGCAAAACGCGGGATAAAATCAGAAAGTGGCTTATCTCCGGCAAAAGCGAGCAGCATCAGGAACACTCGCCTTTTCTCATCATAGGTTTTCGTAGAGCATCTGCGCTTCACGTCGCTAAGACAGTCGTTTGCCCAATCCAAGGGACTTGGCAAGTCCGTGGGGATCATCTTTTCCGCTTCTACCGCAAGTCGCTTCATGGTTTCCTCTTCCCAGATGATTGCCTTGCGGTGCTCTTTCTCCCCGTCTCCGAACCATTTGGTCGCGACAATTTTGCCGTCCACTCTCACAACTCCGCGCCACCGAAGGATGCCTCTCCGAATCGTTTGCGTCGGCATAAATCAAGCTCCTTATTCGATTTTCAAAGAATCGAAGCACCCCCGGTGCTACCTCTACGCCTCCAAGGCGGTCAGAATATTTCCTGACTGTACGCGGGTCAACTCCAAACAGCTCACCGACCTCTTGGGGTGTGAGGACTTTTCCTAACTCTTCTTGGAGGTCCATATCTCTAAACCTTTGCGGTGGCTGTGGCCGGCAGGAACTGAGGTGCCTCACGCAACCATCCGTTTAAGTTCCATCTGTTTGCGCCTGATAAGCTCTTCGATCCGTAGCTGCCCCGGGAACGGATTGAACCGTCTCTTATATGTGGGCGAGACATGATCCATAATGTATTGAAGGGGGTAGCGCATGCCCAGGTGATTGATCACGTAGTCCCACTGCCGCGGGTGGGTTACGGCAAGGAGCTGAAAGCGATTTGGGACTCTTCCCATGTGAAGGCCGAAACCGCAGTAGATGCAGCCGGTTCTTTCGCAGCCCGTGGTGCAGTAGCCGGATTCCTTTCTTACGATGCGGCCGTACACCGACGCATACGGAAGGCGCCTCGTGTGGATATACTCAAGAACGTCCCGCTGGTTCCAGAAAGCCATGGGCCATGACCTCGGCGTTTTCAGGTCATAGGCGTTACAGCCGTTAAGAAGGCATTGAGCCTCCCTTCGCTTTGACTCGGAGGCCATAACAGCCGACATGGAGAATAGACCGGAGTCTCTGTGGAACCGGTTGAGCGGACCCTCTTTGATGATTTCACAGCACCTGTCGGAAATCTTGAAGGGCGCCTGGATCAGGAACTTCCATCTGTTGGCCAATTTGAAAGAATTGCTCCTGTGCCCGTCTCTTGTGATTCCCTCGAGGATCAGCCTGCGGATGTTTTCATTCCTGGGTGTGGGGTTTTTCAGGTGCTCGAGATTCGATGCCGTTTTCTTGGAAATAAGAGGCCAGCCGTATTTTGCTATGACCTGGTGAAACGCCATCGGGGGCCGGAGGATGACAACATTTTCCGTGCTCTTTACGTGGGTCACTATCTCGGGGTACTCAAGGCCGGTATTGACGAACACGCCAACGATTTTCTTGTTTACCTGGCGGGCGATATCCAGCAAGACCGTACTGTCATTCCCTCCGGAATAAGATACCGAAATATCCCCATCGAATGCCTCGTTCCAGCAGTTCACCAATTCCTGGGTAAGCTGGATTTTCTCTTTCAGCGGAAGAGCCCGGCGCCTCTTGAGTTCCGCAAAAGCGCTCATGGCGATTTCCGAAGTCATTTTCCGGTAGACGGGATGCATTTGTTCATCCTTTGAGTGAGGACTGCAGGGGCGATTGCAGATACGACGACATGCCCGCTGTCGAGCCTGATTGCAGAGCGCCTGCGCCTGCCGTTGGTCGCGTATATGCAGCGGCGAAGAAGCACAGCATCACGGATAGGCTTTTCACAGGAGTCTTTGTGCTCGGCCGGAGCAATTGAGCGGACCCGGGAGGCGACAACATAGGAGCCGAAACCAATGGGGATGAGGTTCATGCCTGCAGCCTCGGCTTTCTGTTGAGCTTGTGAGGACCGAGCTCTTTGTCGAACATATCGGAATACTCGGGGCAGAGCGTGGTCCAGACATACGGGTGAATCTTCGCGGGATGGTCCGGATGCATGCACCAAAGGTCGAGGCCCTTCCAGCCGATGTAGTGGCAGCCTCCGCAGGTCTTGTCCTCGCACTGGGCGACCGCAATTGCTCCGGCAAGTTTCAGGACCTCTTCCTGGGTGAACTCGTTTAAGGGCTTTTCCCAGATTCCGTACTGGGAGATGTACTTGCCGAGAAGCTTGTAGTTCATGCGGCCCTCCCGAATAGAGCCGCCTCTATCATTCGGCGGTTCC
The DNA here is from genome assembly GCA_021372055.1 of Desulfobacteraceae bacterium. Taxonomy (GTDB): domain Bacteria; phylum Desulfobacterota; class Syntrophobacteria; order Syntrophobacterales; family Syntrophobacteraceae; genus SbD1. Next base: position 15,720 of record JAJFVB010000035.1, read on the forward strand.
ACTGGAAGTTCAGGTGGCAGTTCGAGGAGTATTTGGTAAAGCTGAAGTCAAGCGGGTCGATCTGGTATCCGACTTGGCGAAGGAGTTCCTTTTGCTTTTCTGTTGCCGGATCGCGAAGCCAGCGCCTGGACTTTGAGGCGGAATCTCCGGTCTCCATTTCGCGTAGGAAATCGTCAGCTGCGGCGAGCGCGCGGGTACGGTCCCCGATCAGAATCTTTCGAACGATCTTTGAGGCTCTTTCCTTGCCGAGAGCGAACCAGTTTTCTCCGTCTGCCGACATGACCCCGGCCCAGGCATCGAAGCCGGAGGCGATCATGACCTTGCCGGAGCCGAAAAGATCCACCCAGCGGAAAGGAGACGAGGCGAGAAGATCGACTTCGGTCAGGATCACCTCTTCGAACTTTTCCGGTTCCCC
>JAJFVB010000006.1 GCA_021372055.1 Desulfobacteraceae bacterium
AGGTCAATCCAGCATTACCCGTTTTCTCGTACAGTTCGACCCACCGCAAGCGGGTCCGAACTTCTGCGTCCATAGGCATCACCTCCTGGCGCTAATTTCCTTAACACCTTGTTGAAATGATGTCTATGAATCACACATCAGACCGTGGGGAGCCCGCTCCCCACGCCCCACACGCAGCTGCGCTGCTCATTCCGGCGCGTGCGGCGGCCGCACGCGCCGGAGCGCCGGTTGCGGTCATTGCCCGTCCGGTGTGATCGAGATGCAGGAAACGGGGCAGATTGCGGCCGCCTCTTCGGCGCATCCTCCCGCTTCGACCTCGAAGACGATCACATGGGCCTTGCCGATCCGATAGTCCATTTCAAAAATGTCCGGGCACAGTTCGGCGCAGGCCGCGCATCCCAGACAGCACTCGTAGTCGATATCCACGACCATGGCAGCTCCGGCAGAAATCCCGAGGGGGCGCGGGGGAAATCATTTCCCCCGCTCTTTCCCGAGGCTGCTCGCGGGCGTGAGCTTTTCCTGGGTCCCGAACGGGTCGACGAATTCGAGTTCGGGGCGGAATTTGAGCTTTCTTGTCCCGCGTTCGTTGAGATACTTGGCCATCTCGAGGTTGATGTCCGAGGGGATGTCGACGCCCTCCTTGGCAAGGGCTTGCCTGAGCAGCGCTTCGGACTTCTGGGCCATTGCGACCGCATCGCCGCAGATCCGCCCGGCTTCGCTCGGATTGTGGAATCCCACCGAGTTTTCCGCCCCGATGAAAATCACCCTGTAGAGGGCGTCGAGATAGAGGTCTTTTGCGCGCGCGTAAAGGCCACTGTCCAGCTCTTTCCCGTCAGCCTGCGCCTTGTGCGCTATTTCGAAAAGCTTTGCCGTAACCGCTTCGGCATACCCGGCGCGATTCATCAGGGACAGGGTGCGGTCCTGGATGGCGAAAACCTGGTTGCTCAGCCATTCGGCGGTCTCCGTGTGGCACTGCATGCAGGCTTTCATGTCGTTTTTGAGCGGGCCCATGACGTTGTGGTCGGATATCTTGCTCACTCCCACCCTTGTGTAGGGCATATGACAGTCGGCGCATGCCGCCCCGGCGTTCCAGTGCACGCTGTTGCGGCTGAAAAATTCGTATTCCGGATGGCGAATAAAACCGACCTTGAACCCGGTTACGGACTGCTTCCATTCCTCGTGTGCCGGATTGCCCCGGACCACCTTGATGATGTTTTCAATCGATATGTCGCCTTCCTTGCTTCCCTGCCAAGGGAAGAACACGTCCGTCGATTTCATTTCCGGGTTTTTGGGTATAACGTAGGTGACGTGGCACTGGGCGCAGACCAGGGTCCGGCCTTCCTGGCGCGTTATCGTATCCGGGTTCTTGCCGATTTCCTTCAGGGCCTTGGCAAGGGTCCAGCGCGAGAGTTTCGGGGCCATGGTCTTGTTGTCGTGGCAGTCCATGCACGCCGCTCCGAGCTGCCTGAACTCCTCGGGGATCCTGGCATGGACGTCGTGATAGGGATCGGCGAAGTACGATGCTCCGAGTTCCTGCCGCAGTTTGTCGGAGAACGGAGTCTTGCACGTCAGACACGCTCCCCCGGCCTTGAGCCTTGAGCCGTCGACTTCGAGCTGGTCGATCACCATGTAGTGATGCCCGCGCGGTTCGTTGTACTCCACTCCGAATCCCCAGCCGTTGAACAGCAGAGGCATGTAGGGGAACTCGCTCAGCTTGTCGTAATGCGTATTCTTTGCATCGAAATCGTTCTTATACTTCGTTTTACCCACCGGCCTCGGGTCTTTGGTCTTGGTCCAGCTGTCGTATTCCAGCGGGTAGACTTTCCCCCAGTTCGCGGGGTTCATTTCGCCGTCCGCAATGGTGCCGACCCGGACGGGTTCGGCCTTTTCCTGCGTGCAGCCCGAAAACGACAGGGCCGCAGCCAAAAACGGCATAACGATCAAGAGCCCTTTGCACTTCATCTGCATCATCTCCTTCTTACATCGAAATAGGCGGTCTACAGGCTTCCGGTCAGCCGGTGGGACAATCGCCTGTGACACTGCCAGCAATCGCGGTCCGTGTTGATGTTCATGACGGTCTGTTCATGGCATCGAAGACAGTTTTCCTTCACGATTGCCGCCCCCTTTCCGGTAATCCGGATCGTCTCCGGCACCTTTCCCGAATAGAAGACATAGGCATCCCACATTCCTTCGTAGCCCTTCCAGGTCAAATGCCTGATCTTGTTGTCGTTGGGCAGATGGCAATCGATGCATTTCTGCCGTCTGTGCCCCCCGTTATGAAACCAGTTTTCATATTGGGCCTCCATGACATGGCATGAGGCGCAGAACTCGGGCGTGCCGGATTTTGCGTACAGTCCCGGCGGGCCGAAGCTTACGAAACCTCCCACGGCGATGCCCGCGAGGGCCAGGAGGACGAGAAGTTTCGGGTATTTCCTCTTTTTGGGCGGAAGGGCAAATCTCATTGCGGTGAACTCTTTCGGATATCGTTGGTAAAAGCGGATAAGCATGCGGCCGAAGGGGAAAAAAGACGGCCCATGGTTCCATCTTCCCGGCCGGGAAGCGGAAGTTTAGGACCGGCCGATGCGGTTCCAGTAAACTTTTGTGCAGAGATGGTGGAAAAGAGGAGCCCGTAAATGTTTCGCGGGCCGCGAGCGTGATTGTCAGTATTTTGAGGTCTTCAGGATAATAACTGTTGCTCCCGGGATCAATACGCAAACGGAAGTTTGATCGGATTTTCGCCTTACCAAAGAGCGGGGGAATGATTCCCCCGCAGCCGCAACGCCAAAATGAGCCGCAAACCGGCGTGGGGGGCGCGGCTCCCCGCGCTTTTCGAAAGCGTTCTGCGGAAACCGCGCCCGATCCGGCTGCTACCGCGAGTAGAACTCGATCACCATGGGCAGATCGCACAGGACGGGGACATCGGACGGTTTCGGAATGTGGATGAGCCTGACCGACATGTCTTCTCTCGAACGTTCGAGGTAGGACACCGTCGGCCTTGTGATCATTTCCTCCGAAGCTTCGATGAAAGGCGCCATCTTGCGGCCCTTCTCGCTCACGGATACCACATCGTTTGCCCTCAGCCTCTGCGAGCGCATATTGACCCGCTTTCCGTTCACAAGAAAATGGCCGTGGGAGATGAGCTGCTGCGCCTGGTAAATCGTTCGGGCAAGTCCCGCGCGATTCACCACGGCATCCATGCGCGTTTCGAGCAACTCGATCAGGGCGTCCACCGGGTTGCCCGGCCGTTTCATCGCCATGTTGACATAGTTGCGCATCTGCTTTTCTTCAATATTGTACTGGGCTCGGAGGCGCTGCTTTTCGATCAAATGGCGCTTGTACTCCGTACCCTTTGCGTGTGTCTTGGCGCCGCCGTGCTGGCCGGGCGGATTGGGCCTTCTCTCCATGACTTTGGCGGCCTTCGGCGTGAGCTGGATGCCGAGTTGGCGAGACAGCCTTACCTTCGCTCCCCGTGTATTCATGAGAATGCCTCCTGGACAAACCGCGCTGTTTTCGCCTTTGCGAAAACAGCGCGAAAAAGTAACTGGATGACCTCTTAATATGTTAAAAAGACCAGCGAGTTATGCAACTCCGGAAAGCAAATATTTCTTTTTATCGAGTATAACCGCGGGAATCACCAGGGGGACGGGCTTCCTTCGGGCATTCCCCGCGTGCTTGCCCTATCGGATAAAATTCTGCACGGGGCTCGATTTTCTCCCGTGGGGCGAGTACATAACGGTAGGCGATTCGCTCTTTTGCGATCCTTCCTGCATCCGGTTGGGACGATGAAAGAAATCCGGCTCTATTTCGCGCAGGCCAGAAATATCGGCGATAATTCCTCATCGGGACGCCTTATCGAGTTCACCATACTGGTCCGGAACCTTGATTACAGAAAAGATGTCGAGGTGCTCTGGGCTTTAAACGACGGGGCCTGGGAGACCCGGCGTGCCGATTACCTGCGCTCGGCGGGCGATAACGAGGTCTGGCGTGCGAAGATACGGGTGCCCGGAAACAACGGGAAATCTCCGGGGGACAGGGTCCATTTCGCCCTGCGCTATCGGGCCGGCGGCCGGGAGTACTGGGACAACAACGGCGGTGCCAACTACGCCATCGAAACCGATGCGGGGCTGGTTGCCTCCGAAAGATTCAGCCTGATCCATCTCGATCACGCCGATCGGATGGAGAGGGGACGGAAGACATGCGCGGTCAGGGTTGCCCTGCGCGCATCGGCCGGCGCGACAAGAGTCGGGGTTGTCTGGTCTCGAAACGGTTGGAAAAGCAGCCACACGAGCCTTTGCTCCCTGGATAGATGTTCCCCGTTCATTATAAGTGGAGCAACGCTGCTTCACGGTTCCACTATCTGGAGCGTCTGGACGTGCGAGCTTGAGGTCGGGGACGCTTTTCGGGTCGAGTACGCCATTTTTGCGGACACTCCGGAGGGCAGGATCTGGGACAACAATTTCGGCAGCAATCACCATTGCCGACGCCACTCGCTCAAGGTTCTCACACTCAATCTGCACTGCTACCAGGAAGAGGACCAGGATGACAAATTTCGGCGGATTGCCCTTGCCGTAAGCGAGCTCGACATCGACATAGTCTGTTTTCAGGAAGTCGGCGAAAGGTGGAACGGCGGGGCGGGCGACTGG
>JAJFVB010000063.1 GCA_021372055.1 Desulfobacteraceae bacterium
GGGGGTGTGGGGGGCGCAGCTCCCCACGCTTTTCAAAAGCGTTCTTTGTTATTCAACTACCAGCGGTTTATCGACAAAGATGCAGTATCCGGGAGTGTTGTTTGTCTCGGCACTGACCGGGTAGATGATGCCCAGGTAATAATTCCCCGGACCCAAGACGGTCCCCATATTGTTCACGGTCTTGAACGTGGTTGACCCCGCTGCGCTCAGGCCGCTGAGGAAAGCCGCGAGCTGGTCTTTGCCCAGGTCTCCGCCGGTGAGGTTCTGGACACCCGCAACGGCTGCGGACGTCGAGAAGATGGCAAGCTTTTCAACGGTCTTCGTGCTGAAATTGATGCCGTTGACCGTCAGGATGCCCGTGGATTTGTTGAGTTTGAAACTCGTGATGCACGCGCACTGGATGTCCACGTCGTAGCAGATATGGCCCGGGTGCTGGAGAGAAATGGACAGACTGCTGATCTGCTGCAGGGAGTCACCGAACCATTGCGTGATGTAGGATTGATGGCCGCGCAGGTTCATGGTGCCGTTTTTGACGAACACGAAACAGGCATTGAATGTCCCGTCGCCGTCATACTCGAAGGCGGCCGGGAAAGTGCCGATGGATCGTGTAACGCCTTTCTGGTTCTTGTTCGCGCCGCCGTAAGCGCCGTCAGCGCCTTCAACATAGATTGTCAGGAACTGTTGGTTGGTGGGGTTGACGTCGCCATACTCCGACAGGCGCACGAACTCCTTCACCTGTATCCGGATGTCTTCGGACAGCATGTTCAGAGAGTACTTGCTCGCGGTGGTCGTAATGATGCGCCGGAATTGATACGTCCCGGCTTCCATGAAGTTCACCTGCCCCTTGGCCTTGATGATGAGGTCCCTGTAATTGCCCGGGACGATATTGACCGTGGCGCTGGCCTCAACGGTGACGTCCGTTGTTCCCGCGGTTACGGTCGGAAACGCGGGGAAGTCGGGCAGCGACTTGTCGCCCGTGGTGTTAAGGGGATTGTTGCCCAGGTCGTTAAAAATACGCCCTGCGGGCGGAAGGACAATGCCCGATCCGGATGGAGTCGGGAAGGAGCCGGTGGCGGTGTCATAGACTATCATGCTGACCTTGGCGAAAGCCTTGAGCAACACATTGGGCGAGACCACCGCAACGTCGGGCAACTCCAGCGGGTTTGCGGGCGCCGGCGCTCCATCGGGGATATCGGTCGTTGCCGAACCTCCCAGAGTGATCTTGTTCCTGCTGCCCAAGTCGCTGCGGGCCGGAACTGACGCCCCTTGATTCGGGACAATGTCGGCCGGGCCTTTGAGGATCAGTTGGTCATCGACAAGGACAAGGAAATTCTTCAGTGAGTACTCTGCCGCTTGGGAGACACATGGCGATAAAGCAAGCGCCATTATGCCCATCAGCACAAGGACGATCTTCATAGAGCGAGCATGGACTTTCATGTCCTATCCTCCGTTTCTGGTTTGCTGTGATGCCCTTCGCGAGCGATTCGCCTCAGAGCCGGACCCTCGCTGCGGGCAACGGATCTTCGGGCTTCGTTGACTTACGTGTGGACAGTACTCCGGAAATGGAAGCCGATCGGACGGCTCTCCTTTCAGGCCGTGCCCGGGGAGCTTGTTGGCCTCCGCGCTTGATCCCCGTTCCGGAGTATTTTCTTCCTTTCTTTACACCTCCTTTCCTATTAAGCGTCCATTTTGCTCTATTGCGATTTCCATAACCCGGCCTTCTTTCTCAACGGGTAAACCAGTTAACAAGAGAATTCATGACGATCATTGTGTAAGGGTTTGTTTCAATTGAAGCGAGCAGTTGGCAATAATGGCTTAATCTACGAGCGTGACTCAAATTTACAATTGATCAATGGTTGCATTTGGGTCAAAAATAGTTGCGGAAAAAATGCAACTTAGGTTTCATCCAGATAGTTCGGCCAGTGCTTGTGCGCGTAAATTGCAAGCTGGAGCCTGTCGCATACTCCTATTTTCTTATAGATTCTCGAAAGATGCGACTTGACGGCCTGTTCGCTGATATTCAGCGTCTCCATGATCTCCTTGTTGCGAAAACCTCTGCATATCATCTGGACGATTCGCTTTTCGCTTTTTGTCAGTACCGGCCGCGGGTCGAGTTGATCGAAGCGGATCCGCGTGATGACATCGCTCAGCCTTCTTCGATTGAGCCAGAGTTCGCCGGAGATAACGCTGTTGACCGCTCTTTTGAGTTGCTGGATGGTGCACTTGCAGGGCAGGATCCCGGCTATCCCCATGCCGATAAGGCTGTAGAGTTCCTCGGTGATGACGGTGTCCATGCACGCGGTCTCAATCAGGAGAATTTTGATCTTGAGTTTGTGCAGGGGCTTGAAGGATTCAAGGGAAAGCGTCTTGAAGTCCGTCATCAGCAGGTTGGGGTTTACCTCGGCCACCTCGCCGCAATCCGCGCAATTGAAAACGGGTCGGCCGGGGAATTCATCGGCAATCAGCCGCTTCACAGCCTCTCCGAGTAGATGATTGCACAGCCATATTGCCACTCTGAGTTGCGTCATTTTGTCTCTGCCCGCCTCACGACAGCGCACGTGCCAAATAGTGGTTTCGCACTGGCCCGCAGAATTCAGTTCATGGGAGTTCCATCTGTTGATTGTATCGGCGGATGGTGCCGCGTTTGCGCCCCCGGTGAGGCAGTCCCGTGCCGCGGGAAATGGGACTGCACGAACGGCCGGGGGGGCGCTTTGGCCGTTTGTGCTCCGAAACCTGCGATGGAAGTCTCCATCCGATGGATTTTTAAAGAGGGCGGTGTGGAATCATTTGGAGCCAAAGGCCCGGTCAGTCTGTCGTCTCTCGCGCCGGGTTGTACTTGATGGCGTACTTCTTACAGAGTTGCTGCAGGGTGATCGTCTGCTTTTGCGTAAGTTCCAGGAACTGCAGGCCGCAGCGTCTCGACCTGGAGAAAGTGGGAAGGTCGGGGACTCTGATGTCGAAGACGATCCTGCACGGAAGGCGTTTGAGCTGCAAACGGACTTGCCTCGTGAAAATGTCTATGCATATGTCATTAAATTTGTTTTGCGAGGCAAATCCGAGATACTCGAAACACACGCCCCCGTTGCTCACGTTTTTCACCTGACCGAGAACGTCGAAATCCGGCAGGAATACCAGGAAAACCCCCTCTTGCATTTGGAATCGCTTATGAATCCTACGCTCTTGTGCAGGATAATCATTCATAACTGCCACCAGTCCCTTCAGGCAAATGAGACTTTTGCTGATATGCGCCAACCGTGTGAGACGATCCTCAAGGTCTGAGCAGGGGCTTTCCTGCGTGCGCATGGCCGTCTGAGCATTGTCCAGGCGGTTGCCGATGAATTACATCTGAAAGACAGGTCATAGCCGGTTGAGCGATGTCCGGATTTCTTTGCGATGCAGCGTATTCGCAATGCGTTCGAATTTGCTTTGTTGCGTCCATGGATGGTTTGGCCTTGCCCGCTTGCAAAATCTGACGCATGAGTTTTGACTCAGCGGCTTGCGGGTGAGAGGATCGTGCTCCGGAGGCTGAGAAATACCGAGTGGAGACGCTCCAGTTCCCGTTTTTCGAAAAAACCGAAAAAATACAGCAAAATAGGATACATGCCGAGCACGAGAAGTTTCAGGATGATAGTCGCCATAAAGTGCCACCTCGGGAGAAAGAACCCTGCCGCGAGGATTATCAGGAAAGCCGCGAGTGCCTTTCCGGTTCGCAAATAATGATAGGGAATCGGGTAGATCCTCTGAGAGACGATCAAAGTCATCACCGTACGCACCGAGTAGGAAATGGCCGTGGAGTATGCGGCTCCCATCACTCCGAATCGGGGAATCAGAACAAATCCGAGAATGAGGTTCAAAACCGCGGTCGAAAGAGCGAGCGGAAGAAGATAGACGGTCTTGTTGGCGACATAGAGCCCGCGGCTCGGGATAAAGAAAAGGAACTGGAACACGCAGGAAAGCGCGATTATCAGGATGAGCGGTTGGGAGTCGTTGTACTTGGACCCGGCAAAGAACGTCAGCAGCTCTTTTCCCATGAAGATGGTAAAGAGGGCGACGGCCAGAATCAGGACCGTGTTGTATACGGCAATGTAGGCGAAGATCTCCTTGGCTTTGCTTTCGACTTCTTCCTTGGCCATCTGGTAGTAAAAGGGCTGAACGGCCCAGTGCACTCCGTTGATGACCTGCTCGAAAAGGATGCTCCCCACCGAGTATCCGACCGAATAGATGGCAACCAGCGAGATGGGAGCATAGACCTGGAGGATGAGCTGGTTGGACATTTTCAGGGTCCAGTTTGCCAACCGGACCGGACTTTCCGGAAGCCCGAAAGCGAGGGACTTGCGCACGGTCTTCCATGAAAAATGCGGCGTTATATGCTTGCGCAGACAATAGAGATAGACGATCGAAAACAAGCTCGTCGCCGCGAGCGTGGAGATTACCGGACCGATGGCCCCCATGTGCATGACCACGATCAGGAACACGGAGGTCGCCACCGTGATCGAGGTCTGAAACAGGTTCAGGGACACATAGACCTTCGCCTGGCCTCTGACCCTGAATAAAGTGCGGGGCAAAATGGCTACCGTGCCGACTAGAACGGTCCAGATGGTGAGCCCGATATAAGGATGGAAGGGGACGTCTTTTACTGCGGCTTGCCAGATGCTTTCGCCGAAAAAATAGAGGAGCAGCGACAGGACGATCCCGAATCCCGAGGTAAAAAGGAGCAGGGTCGAGAAAAGCTGCCTTTCTTCCTCGAAGTTTTCACAGGTGAAATAAAAGCGGGACGAGGCGGCCGAGGTCCCCACCTCGAAGAACACGCTGAGCAGTTCCTTGACCGTGGTGACGATTGCCAGCACACCGTATTCGCTAACCGGCATGCAGCGCGTGAATACGGGCATGGTGATCATGGAGAACGAACGCTGGACGACGTTGCCGATCGTGTAGAAGGTCGATTCGCCGAGCAGCCTCTTAAGGTGCTGATACATTCGCAATTCTCATATGACGGTCTCTCGGGAGTTTTGTCGCGGGCAGGATACCCGGTAGGCCATCGCATTCAGACCGGCAATTCTGGATAACCGCGGACAGCGTGCGGGATGGGTGTCTCCGCGCTTGGGTTCTGGCTGTCCGGCGGTACTTCTGTGAACGCGATGCGCATGCGGGAGCGATTTGCGGTGCCCGCGAATATTGGGTTTCCGTTTCCATATCTGCGTTGTCGACCCCGGAAGGCACCGGGGCCGACAACGTTCGACATGGAATAGACGGGATAAGACGGATGCCGGTTATCCGCCGCAAGGGCAGTGGTGCTTTGCTCACACCCATGGCGGCGGACGGGAATTTCTGCATTGGTCTCTCCCCTTCAGGCGCCGTTAGAGGAGCGGCGGGCCTTGCGCGCATTCCCGGCACCTGATGGGAGAGGGAGTAATGCCGGTTGGAATCGGAGGGCTTCCCCCTAACGGTTGAAGACCATTTCCTGCTTCACCGTGGAGTAGGTGCCACGCGTGAGAGGAGCGGTGCCTGCCCATTCGGAGGTGCCGGGCTGCACCGTGATCGTGAAAGAGTCGATACTCTTGATGAAGGCCCAGTAATCCGCTGAACTCATGGATGCCCTTTGCGAAGCCAGCAGATTGACCTTGTCGACGAAAACGTAGAAATAGGTATCGGTGTATTTCGACTTTTCGAAAACCATCTCCTGGATTCCGGCCGTCCTGGAGAGATACCGGTACCTGCTGGTCCCGCTGACCTTGTTTTTGGGTATCTTTTGCGTAAAGAGCAGAATCTCTTCGCCGGTTTGACCGACGTGAGCCGAAACGGACACCGTCACGTCCTGACTGAAGGGCAGACACCAGGGATCGGTCTTCGCCTTGGCGAGATAGCCCGTAACGCTAAAGCGGTCGACATTCGTGTATCCCGCCTTGGCCGTGTAGTAGAAGGTGAATTTCGCCTTGGACCGGTAATCCATGAGGAATTCCTGTGTACCGGTCACCGAATACGGAATGTAATAAACCTGAAAGCTTTCCGTGTACGTGTTGTCGTTGCCGTCCACCGCGGTGATCGTGATCATGTTGCCGCCCGCGACCAACTGCGCTTGCGCTGTCCATGAGAAGGTCCCGTAGGTGGGATTGTCTCCGCCGCCCACATAGGCGTATGCCGTTATTGTCGCTATGCCCGTATTGCCCTGGTCCGTGGTGCAGGCGATGCTTTTCAAGATCACGCCCTTGGAAAGACCCTGAACTGTACCGGAGGCTTCGATGATCGATTCGTACGTGACAATCAAACCGCTGTCCGGCACTGTCGGCGTGGCGATCCTAAGGCCCGCGGCGGCTTCGACTTGGGCCGGATTCCCAAGCAGGAAGACGGACAGGCCGGCGATTGCCAGCAAGACACAGATACTGAAGGTTTTCGATCTTTGTTGCATAGAGTTCCTCCTTAGGTTACTGCACGCTGAAAAAGAACTTCCAGGCGATCCGTCCCAAGTCATTTACAGGATGGATTCCTCTTCACGCTTGGCATGGAAGGGGAATTTCTCCTTTTGATCCCGAGTGCTTGTGCTGTCGAGAGAAGGCGGCGTTATCCGGCGGGCCGGAACTCCGCCGCCAGGCGAGGCGATGCCGGTTCGTGTCCGCTTACCAGCCGGCCTTGGCCCCCAGAACTGTGGTCGTGCCGTCGTCGTTGACGGTGCCTTTCACCTTGGTCATGTCGATGAAGTCGGAGGCCAGTTCCACGTTATCGACAAGATAGACATTGCCGGATTCGGTCTTGAACGAGATGGTCGCCGTTCCGCCGATGAGGGTTGCATCCGCGTAGACGCTGTGCATCAGCCGGATATCGTGGCTGTAGGTCTGGAAAGTCAGGTTTCCTGCCGCTATCGCCCGGAAGCCGTTTTCCACGTTGAGTTGTCCGCTCGATATCACGCTGACGCTCCGGCCGTTGATCATTCCCTTTCCGTCGAGAACGATTTCCGCGCCGTTTCGCAGTGTCTGAAGGAGGATGTCGCCGGATCCGCTTCCCTCATAGTC
>JAJFVB010000109.1 GCA_021372055.1 Desulfobacteraceae bacterium
AGCGTGGTCTTTCCGCAGTTCGGATTGCCTGCCAGTGCGATGAGATATTCCGCGCTCATAGGATTTCTTCCACTTCCACTTCGATGTAGTCGGATTCGCTGTTGCGCAATGTCAGAGTGAAATTGCGGATACGTATGGCAACGGGGTCCTTCAGGGGAGCTCTTCCCGTTATCGACAGGGGCGTTCCCGGAACGAGCCCCATATCCCGGATGCGGCGGCCGAGCTCGCCGGATGCGTTTACGCGGTGAATTACCCCGCTTTGGCCCTTGGCCATTTTGCGTAACGGGATGACTGGCATGCGACTCCTCCGCAGGACAAAGGGAAAAGGAAAACAGCGTAATGGAACAAGCACTTCAGGAACAAACTGAAAGTCATGCGTTAAGTTAGGATAACCTAACTTTTCTTTCCGAAAAAAACGGCCTTCCCCGGCCGTACAGTATGCTTTTACTCGGACGGGGTGACAAAGATCTTATCCGAGATGTCTTTGCCCAGGCTCAGGGTCCCCCCGTTCACACGGACGCATCCGCTGCAGAGCAGCTGCATCTCGACCCCCGGATAAATTCCAAGTGCCGCCATACGCGCGCAAAGGCGGCGCTCTCCTTCCACGCCGGCCACTCTTACCTTGCCGGTCTTGGCGTCACACAACGCCATCCGGGCGCACCCGGAATGTCTCGGCTTCTTGCAGGCCTCACAGGAACTCATCTCTATCGCTTGTCCGTTCATCGCGCACCTCGCAGAGTGAAAAGAGCAACAATTAGTTAAACCAAACTTTATACACAGTCAACACCTTTTTTCACTTCCGCGCATTGACTTAAATCAAATAAACTCCCTTTTTCAAGGAAATCGACTCATCTGCGCAACTTCATCATTTTTTCACCACTTCAGCCGCGGCCCCGCTCCGCATCCCCGTCCTCTTTTAATGGCCTCTTTCGCAGCAGGATCTCATCCCAACCCGGCCGTATCAGATCATCCAGAACGGCCGTTTTCCGGAATCCGGCTTTGTCGTAGAACTCCTGTGCCCGCAGATTGAAAGAAGACACGGTAACCCATACGTTTCTCGAAGCGAACCTGCCGCAAGTCCAGGCGATCAGCCCGGAGCCGATCCCCTGTCCCCGGAACCCGTCAAAGAGGGCAAGGAGCTCGATGAAAGGTCCGAAAAGCCAGGGGTGCCTGACCGCGAGGATCCCTGCCAGACTGTTTCCCACCGTCACAACATGGCGCTGGAGGGCTGAGTCGGCCTGCAGGAGGTAAAAGGCAAGCGTCTCGGGCTTGTACTCCAGCGTAAGCCACGGATCCATGGCGGCAAGTCTGCGGCTGATTTCGCCTATGTCCCGCCGAGTGAGCGGAGAGACCGAAAAAGCCGGATTTTCGTCTCTTTTCATTGCGCTTCCTCTTTCATTCCATGGTCGAAAAAAGCTATATCACTTTCACGCTTTTATCAGCTCCTGTCCCCCGTGCAAGGAATTACGCTATGGAATCCATTTTTTTGTCCCTATTGGCCGTGATCGCGCTTATCTTTATCCCTGCCCATGATCTCCGGGGGGCGGACGTCTCTCCGACGGCTACGACTCCGGCCGACCTCCAGGGCTCCATACGGGAAGTGAGGGTCGCGGGAGACCGCAAGTTGGCCGCCCTTACGTTCGATCTTTGCGAAGGCCCGCGTGAAAGGGCCGGTTTCGACGCGAACCTCGTGGCTTTCCTGGTCGAAAACGACGTCAAGGCGACTTTTTTCGCCGGAGGCAAATGGATGCGGTCCCATCCGGAAGAGACCCTGCAACTGATGGCCTCCCCCGGGTTCGAGATAGGGACTCACGGGTGGGACCATGCAAATTTCCGGCGGTTCTCCAAAGCGGAAGCCGAGGAGCAGATCGCCCGTACAAACGCGCAATACGCCGCCCTGCGCGATGAACTCTCGGCCCGCGTGAAAAGGGAAGGCGGCGCGGAGGATAGACTCAGCGCGATACCGCACACCCCCCGGCTTTTCAGGTTCCCTTACGGCGCCTGTTCGGAAGAGTCTCTGCGGGTGGTGGCCGAGGCAGGCATGGCCGCGATTCAGTGGAGTGTCGTCTCGGGTGATCCGGCGCCAGGCCGGACTTCCGCAGGAATCGTCAACACGGTGCTCGGTGGCATCAAACCCGGCTCCATCCTGATTTTTCATGCAAACGGCAAAGGCCACGGCACGCTGGGAGCGTTGCGCGAGCTCCTGCCGAAGCTCGGGAAGCAAGGCTACGGGTTCGTTACCGTGAGTGAACTGCTCGCATCGGGGGAACCGTTCTCCGTGCCCGAATGCTATGAAATGACCCCCGGCGACACGGCCCGCTACGACAGGCTCGGAAAACCCAAAAAGCCTCATCCCGCCGAGGTCTCGGAATAGATGAATTTATGGCTCCCGGAGTCAAGCCGGTGCGGAGATATTCCACGGATTTCCGGGGGGAAAATTCCGTTTATGAAGCTGCTTCTGGCATGCATCGGAGCCGCGCTCCTTCTTGCCTGGGCAAGTCCCGCGCAGGCGGGTGGAAAAATCCTCCGTGTCGCGATCGACGTAGGCCACTGCGCTGAAACGAAAGGCGCTCTCAGCGCCCGCAACAGGCCCGAGTTCGCGTTCAACCGGGCAATGGCCTCGGCAATCGGGCGCGAACTGAAGCGGGATCGCCGCCTGCAGGTGTTCGTGGTCGAAGCGGCCGCGGGACTGCCGCTCAAGAAACGGATCGAGAACATCAACGGGCTCAAGCCGGATCTTCTCATATCCGTGCATCACGATTCCGTGCAGCCGGGCTATCTCAAGGAGTGGACCTGCAGGAAAGCTCCCGCCCAATATTGTGACCTGTACCGGGGGTACTCCGTTTTTATCTCGGGAAAAAACGGACGACCCGAGGCGAGCCGGGCTCTTGCGATGTCGCTGGGGGCGGCGCTGAGAAAAGGTGGCTTTCTGCCCTCGGTCCATCACGCCGAAATGATCCGGGGCGAAGGCAGAAGGCCCATCGACATCAACCTCGGTGTGTATCTCTACGACGGGCTCGTTGTGCTGAAGGATTCCAGGAGCGCCGCCGTATTGCTCGAATGCGGCATAGTCAAAAACAGGAGCGAAGAACTGATTCTGCGCAATCCCGCCTACCGTAAAAAATTCGCGCGCGCCGTCCGTGCGGGCGTTGCAAATGCGATTCGGGACCGCGCGCTGTAGCGGGGAGGACTCGAACTCAGCCCTTTCAGGGGAGATGCACCTCCTCCGGGGCGAAGACACGGGATTTATACCAATGAGTGTTCAAGATGATGCCGGGCTTTCAAACCGTGGGGAGCCTGCTCCCCACACCCCACACGCAGCTGCGCTGCTCATTTTGCGCTTGCGGCGGGCGCCCGGGGGAAATCATTGCCCCCGCTCTTTTCCATTAGTTTTATCTTGAACGCAATTTCGTATTAAGCGTGTATCTGCTCCAGATTGCCGTATCTGTGAATTATCCCTATGCCTTCCATCGGAATTTATGGAATGGATGATCGCAATCCCATATAATAG